>NZ_FYDT01000077.1:0-19566 GCF_900187585.1 Pseudomonas sp. Irchel 3E19 | reverse complement strand
GGGAACATCCCCAAATATCTCGCAGAGTTGCATGCCTCAGCCCCGCATTATGTCCTGCCACATCGACGCGAGGAGCGCATTTATCCTCGGGCAATCAGGCTCAAATCGCCGAAGTATCCGATCAAAAACAAAAATGCCAGTCAGCTTAACTGACTGGCATTAGCCCGGCAGGCCCTTTTTTGTAGCTGCTGTTAGTTCAGACCCTGGCGGTGCTCGGTTTTGAGCAACCCTTGAGTCCGGTGCGCTCTTCGATCTCACCGGAACCGCTGATGTACCCATGGCGAGACAGGTTCGGCATCAACATCGCAGCGATGAAGGTGATAGTCACTACCGCCGCGACGTAGAAGAAAAAGTACTCCTCGATACCCTGTGAACGGAGCGACAGGGCCACGTACTCGGCAGTGCCACCGAATGCCGCGTTACCGACGGCGTATGGAAAGCCCACGCCCAGCGCACGCACCGCAGGCGGGAACAGTTCAGCTTTGACGATCCCGGCAACCGGGGTGTAGAGCGATGCAATGACCAGGCCGCCAAACACCAGCAGGAATGCCGTAAACGGGTTGCTGACCGACTGCAGGGAGTAGAGCAGCGGGATCACCAGCAGCATGGCCAATCCGGAAAACATCAACATGTGTGTCTTGATCCCGATACGGTCAGCGAGCAAGCCAAACAGTGGCTGGCAGAGCATGAAGCCGACCAGGGCCGCCGTCATGATGAAGCTGACCGTTTCCGGGCTGAAACCGGCGGAGATCACCAGGAACTTCTGCATGTAGGTAGTGAAGGTATAGAAATACAGCGAACCGCCGATGGTGAACGCCACCACCAGGGCAACCGCGCGTTTGTGTTTGAACATGCCGCGCAGAGAGCCGGCATCCTTGCGGTTCATGTCTTTCTTGTTGGCGGTTTCATGCATGGCGCGACGCAGATACACCACCACGATCGAGCTCAGTGCGCCGATGAAGAACGGAATCCTCCAACCCCACTCTCGCAACTCTTCGCCGGTCAGGGTTTGCTGGAGAATTACTACGGTCATCAAGGCCAGCAGCTGACCGGCAATGATGGTGAAGTATTGAAACGAGCCATAGAAACAGCGGCGGCCCGGTGTCGCGATTTCGCTGATGTAGGTGGCGCCGGTGCCGTATTCAGCACCGACCGACAGGCCCTGAATCAGCCTGGCTACCACGAGCAGGATCGGCGCCGCGACGCCTATGGTTGCGTAGGTCGGCATGACGGCGATCAGCAGCGATCCGGCGCACATCATGAACACCGAAATGATCATCGAAACCTTGCGGCCGCGAGTGTCAGCGATCCAGCCGAATATCCAGCCACCGAGCGGGCGCATGAAAAAGCCTACGGCGAAGACGCCCGCGGTCGCCAGTAGCTGGCTGGTAGTGTCTCCCTTGGGGAAAAACGAAGCGGCAAAGTAGATGGCGGTGTAGGCGTAAATGAAAAAATCGTACCACTCCACCAGATTGCCCGAGCAGGCACCCATGATGGCTTTGACGCGGTTCGGCGCTCTCATCGGAGCGGCTTCGGCAGCGTGGTCTTTGGCGTCTGTGATTGATGCGGACATGATGTTCACCCTTTCTTCAAGGCGAGGCGATACGAGGAGCACGCTGATGCGTATCCGACGTGACTGACTCGATGGGTTGTTGGGTTTAACGAAGAGGCGTGAACCCGTTCACGGCCGGGTTTCTGAAGAGAAGGGGGAGGGAGGATGCACGAGCGTGGCGAGCTTTACGTGGCCGGAGGAAGCCGGACAGGTCAGGTAAGACGAAGCATTGAACATCATGGCGCGAGCCCTCGAATCTTATTCTTGTAGTGAGTCGAGCGCTCTTTGGCGCCGACGTTGATTGCACGCTACCGCAGAGTCAGAAGGGTAATAAGCCGTCAGGCAGGCCTAACTGATATACCTAAATTCTATAGCTTGGCGAGCAGCCCCGGTGGGCCGGGGGATACAGCCGACTCGAAACTCCTGAGACCTCACGACACGCGGTTTGCGGTGCATTCCAAGGTGCGCAAATGCGATTACACTCACAGCACTTTCGACGCATATCGCGCCGAGCCCGATGCTGACAGGCCTGGTAATGGATGTCGTTCAACTCAAGACCCTGATTCATGTGGCCGAGCTAGGCAGTCTCAGCAAGGCCTCCGACCGGCTTCACATCGCGCAACCGGCACTTAGCCGGCAAATTCGATTGTTGGAAAAGGAGCTCGGCACCTACCTGTTTGATCGACACGGGCGAGGCATGGAGATTACCGATGCCGGCCGCGAAGTGCTGGCGCATGCCACCCGAATAATGGAAGAAATGGAGTCCATTCGAAGTTCGGTGGTGGGAGGGAAGACTTCTTTTCGGGGAACGGTCGTCATCGGTACGACGCCGACGGTAGCGGAAATTGTCACCGTTCCGTTGGTACGCAAGATCAAAGAAGCGCATCCAAATCTCGCCGTCAGGTTTTCCTCGGCCTTCAGCGGCTATCTGTTGGATTGGGTTCAGCGTGGCGAATTGGAACTGGCGATTTCTTACGATCCCCAACCCCTGCATACGCTGCGTATCGTGCCGGTGATGATGGAGAATCTGCTGCTGGTCGGCCCCGCCAGCGCCAACCTGCGTCTTGATACACCGGTGTCGTTCGAGTCGTTGGCTGAGCAGCAATTGGTATTGCCAAGCGCTCGACATAGCCTTCGCGTGATTCTGGATGATTGTGCGCGTGAAGTCGGGATCAAGCTCAAGACCAGCGTTGAAGCCGACTCCTTTGGAGCGATGATTGCCTTGGTCTGCAATGGCTTCGGTTTGACCGCTTTGCCTTTGGCATCGATTTACACGCAAATCGAAGCGGGTGTACTCAGTGCAGCTCCCTTGGTCGACCCCATTCCCATGCGCAAACTTGTTCAGGTTTTTCCCGCGGACAGGCGAGTCAGTCCGGCCGCCAAATTTGTCGGGGATGCGTTCATCGAGATCGCTGCCGATCTGGTCAGTCGCAAGATCTGGGCTGGGCACATGCTTTGAGCCAACGGCCAATCTGCTAGCCCCAGCGTGCGAAAGCCGTCCATCCTTGACCCAACCTTTCGAGGGAGACTCCTGTTGGCTTTCAACAACATGCCGCTCGTGCTGATTCCCGGATTGCTCTGTGATGAGCGTCTCTGGGCACACCAGAAGACGTCCCTGGAACACTCGACGCCCATCTACATTCCAGATGTCTCCCTCGACGCCAGCATTGCGCAGATGGCGGAACGAACACTGGATGAGGCACCACCGCTCTTTGCTCTCGCCGCGTTGTCCATGGGTGGGTATGTGGCCATGGAAATCATGCGGCAGGCGCCTGAACGGGTGAAGAAGCTGGCCCTGTTGGACACCATTGTGCGACCGGACGATGAAGCCCGAGCCAAGGCACGACGGGGTCTGCTGACACTGGCTCAAATGGGCAGGTTCAAGGGCGTGACGCCGCAATTGCTCCCCAGGCTCGTGCATCCACGCTGCATCGGTACGCCCATTGCAGATACCGTTCAGGCGATGGCGCAAACGATTGGAAAAGAAGGTTTCGTTCGTCAGCAACAGGCGATCATCGAGCGTGCGGACTATCGGCCTCTGCTCGAAACGATTGCAGTGCCTACGTTGATCGTTGTGGGTCAGAACGACGAAATCACCCCTCCTGCCGAATCCGAAGAGATCCATCGGGGCATACCGCAATCACGTCTGGTTGTGCTGGCTGAATGTGGACATCTGCCACCGCTTGAGCATCCGCAGTTGACGACGCAGCTGCTGATTCGATGGCTAGATGAATCGTTCACTTACCCGTAGTTGCGCAGCTACCCACCACTTCCGTTTTTTACTCACCGCTGATGACACTGTCTTGAACCATCAAACGCAACTGCCTGGCGTATTCGGCATTTTTACATTGGGAATGCTGCAAGTTCTGGTCTGGGGAGGTTCGTTCTTCCTCATGGCCGTCATGGCCGATCCGATCATGAGAGAGACCGGTTGGGCCAGCCAATGGGTGTATGGCGCGCTGTCGCTGAGCATTCTGGTGTCCGCGATGCTGGCGCCATTGACCAGTCGGCTTGTCGCCCATTACGGCGGCCGCCCCATCCTGGCCAGTAGTGGCCTGGGCGTCGCCATCGGGCTGTTTTTGATGGCCAGCTCGACCTCGTTGCCGATGTTTCTGTTGTCTTGGGCGGTGATTGGCGTCGGTATGGCGCTGGGGTTGTATGAAGCGCTATTCGCCACTTTAGGTTCTCTATACGGGGAGCGGGCGGGTAGTGTAATTACCGGCATCACGCTTATTTCCGGGTTTGCGACAACGCTGTCATGGCCCACGGTTGCGTTGGTCATCGAACATGTTGGCTGGCGCATGACGTGCGTGGCTTATGGGGTGTTGTTGGTCATTGTCGTGGCACCGCTTTATCTCTGGGTGCTGGCGCGGGGCGCGGGCCCCCTCGCAAAAAGCCATGCCATGAGTGATGAAAGCCTCTCAATCGACAGGCGGACCTACTTGCTGCTCACACTGATTTTTGCGTTGGGTGCGGTGATCATGACGGCAATGTCTGTGCAGTTGATTTCATTGCTGCAGGGGCAGGGCTACTCGCTTGCAACCGCCATCGGACTGAGCGCCTTGCTCGGTCCGAGCCAGGTAGGTTCGCGCGTTCTACAAGTGTTCTCGCGAAAGAGACACCCTATCTGGACGACATTGATCTCCGTAGTATTCGTAGCCATGGGGCTATTGTTTGTGACCATCGCGCCGGCAATGACTGCCCTGGGTCTAGTGATCTACGGTGCGGGTAATGGTTTGCGGGCGATAGTCCGAGGCCTGCTGCCATTGGCTCTTATGTCGCCCACCCATTATGTTTTGCTGATGGGGCGCATGGCTCGGCCTTCGCTCATTGGACAAGCCTTGACTCCCCTCGCAGGCGGTTACCTGTTACAGACCTGGGGCGCTGGCGGTGTGCTGGCGGGCCTGAGTTCGCTGGCCGTATTGAATGTGCTGTTGGTGTTTTTGCTCATTCGGTGGGTGTGAAAAAACTAATCACTTCACGACAATTTTTTAGCTCTTCACAATGGCCTCTTTCGAATGCAGTCGGCTTCCATACCGGCGGAGAGTGTGTAGTTAACTGACTGCACAATTTATAAAGTTCTGCAGGAAAATCGAGTTGTCACTGCGACGCCAGGCGAGTGTAAGCCGGGCGATAGGTGATACATCATTTATCTCTTTGAAAACCACCCCTGCGGCATGCACTTGCTGCATCGAAGCCGGTACAAGCGAAACACCCAGTTCCGCTGCTACCAAATGCACGACAGAGGCAAGTTGTGGAGCGCTTTGTCCCAGAATCGGATCAAAGCCCGCATCGCGGCAAGCAGCGATAACGGTGTCGAATAAGGTAGGTCCTACTTCTCTGGGATAGAGAATGAAAGGGTCCTGGCTGAGATCTTTCAGGCTCAATTTTTTCTGGCGTGCAGCCACATGATCTTTTGGCAGAACCGCGAGCAACGGTTCCTCCGAGAGAGTTCGCATCGTCAAATGATCAGCTTCAGCTATTCCTGGGCGAATAAAAACCGCGTCCAGGTCACCTTCCTTAAGGCCTGCCATTAATCGAATGGTATTGCTTTCCTCCAGGGTCAAATCGACGTCCGGGTATGCCCGCCGAAAATTGCGAATCGCCGCAGCCACGACCGGATTGAAACTTGCGGAGGCAGTGAAACCTATGCGCAGCGCCCCCAACTCGCCCCGAGCGGCTCGTTGAGCCGCATGCGTTGCTCGTTCTACCTGAGCCGGTATGTTTCGAACCAGGTCATGAAACGCCTGCCCAGCCGCAGTCAACTCTGCGCCTTGCGGAATTCGGTGAAATAACCGGGTGCCCACCTCACGCTCCAGGTCGCGGATCTGCAAGCTCAATGGAGGTTGTCCGATGCCGATTTTCTGAGCAGCACGGGTGAAATTCTGCTCTTGGGCGACGGCTAGAAAGTAGCGGATGTGACGCAGCTCCATAAATGTTAGCCCCATAGGTATTTGTAAAACATATGAAGATCGATAGCTCCATACAATAGTCCATTGGGATTCGTCTAGCTATGGTGGTTCACGCCGGCAAGGATCACAGCACGCCTTGCGGCACCTCACCACCTCTGGAGTAGAAAATGTCCATACGTCTGCGCAGTGCTCTTTTCACGCCGGCAACACACCCTGAACGTTTCGCCAAAGCCGAGGAGGTGGACGCCGATATTTTGATCATTGATCTGGAAGACGCGATAGCGCCTAAAGACAAAAAAAGTGCTCGTGCTACTGCTTTCACCACACTCAATGCTGCCAAGGAAACGCGGTTCCCTTGCATTATTCGTATCAACGGACTGGATACGTCCGCGGGGCTTTGTGACGTGCTCGAACTGTTGGCAAGTCCGGTTCAGCCTGAATTTCTGCTACTTCCCAAAACCGAATCTGCTGCGCATTTGCAGATAGTGGACCGTCTGCTCAGCGAAAAGGGACTGAGCACCAAGTTGATCGGCTTGATCGAAAGCGCGGTCGGACTCAACGCGGTATCAGACATCGCTCATGCGACGCCCCGACTCGCTGCACTTATGTTCGGGGCTGCGGATCTGGCGGCGGATCTAGGCTGTGGACCCTTTGCAGCGAATCTCACCTTCGCACGTGTATCGCTTGTGAGCGCGTGCGCGACAGCGGCTATCGCTGCTATCGATTCTCCTTTTTTCGATATTCGCGACTTGGCCGGGCTTGAGCGGGCAGCGCTCCAGGCTGCCGACATGGGGTTTGCCGGTAAAGCGGCGATCCACCCGAGTCAGATTGCTGCCATCAATCAGGCGTTCACACCGACCGCCGATGAGATCGTCGCAGCGCGGGCCATTCTCATTGAAAACTGTCGGGGTGTCGGGCAAGTGAACGGGGTCATGGTCGATGAGGCCGTCGCTCGCCAAGCCCGCCGAGTGCTGGCCCGCGCAGGCCAATCCACTGAGGTGTAAGAACCGGGAAACATGCTCTCTGCGCTATCGATCATTTGCGGGCTGACAAAGAATCTCTATCAGGTTGTCTCGCAACGCGTTCTTTTCTCGCGGGTTGCGCTGTACGCACACTCGTAAATCACGCTTGGCCCATCCCTCTACGAGATCGATAACTTGAAGGCGATCCAGGTCTGCTGGCTCTAACGCTGAGCGTGGGGCGATGCCGATACCCGCTCCCGATGAGACCAGGCGAGCAATTGCCCGAAATCCGGAGACCTGGACGCGCACATCTAATCGCCCGCCAAGGGCACTGGCGTGATTCATCAAAAAGGTATGCAGTGCCGCACCCGATTGAAGGCTGATAAATGGGAGCCCCAGGCATTCGGAAAAACTAACCGAATGCTGGTTGTCAAATCGACCGTTTAATGGCGCTAACAGGACTAATTGGTCCTGCCGGTAGGGCAGAAATTCCAGATCTGGATGGTCGGACTCCAGCGCTACCACTCCGATGTCGGCACGGCCTGAGGACACGGCTGAAATAATGTCATGGCTCAATCGCTCCTCAAGCGTGATGCGGACATTGGGGTGCTTGGAGAAAAAGCGTGCCAGGTCATCCGGTAAATATGAGCTGATGGCATTGTTGTTGGCAAAAAAGGTCACGTGGCCGATCAAACCGTTGGCGAACGGCTGCAGGTCAGTGGTCATTTGCTCCAACTGAGCCATGCAGCGTCTTGCATGTTCGACCAGCACATGACCCGCCGGGGTCAAACCCACACCCCTGGCCTGGCGCAGCAGCAAGGGGGTACCGAGGCTGGCTTCAAGCCCTTTTATGCGCAAACTGACTGAGGAGGGAGCGAGATTACAGCGCTCGGCGCCCCGCGACAGATTGCTTTCCTCGGCGACGGCCAAGAAGACCTTCAGGTCGATCAAGTCGTACATCATTGTGTTAGTCTCCGGCGAAATCATGAGGATTTTGTCTAATCTAACCTCTCGTAAGTCCCACAGTGTTTGTATTTTACAAACGTTGTCTTCGTAAAAGCTCGCTGCTCCCCTAACCGTGATTTGCACATACTTGTGTACGCGAACTGTCAATGGGAGAACCTGATGTCCACTACAAAACCTTTAAAAGGCATTACCGTCGTTTCCATCGAACAGGCGTTGGCTGCGCCTTTATGTACCTGTCGTTTGGCGGAAATGGGTGCAAGGGTCATCAAGGTCGAGCGCGCAGAAGGGGACTTTGCCCGGGGCTATGACGACGCCGCCAAAGGTCACTCTTCGTATTTCCTATGGACCAACCGAGGCAAGGAATCGCTTGTACTGGATTTCAAAAATGCCGACGACGCGATGCTATTGAAACGGATCATCGCCAGCGCTGATGTATTCGTGCAAAACCTGGCTCCCGGAGCCCTTACTCGCGCAGGGTTTGACAGCGCAGAGTTGCGGGCAATGAATCCACAATTGATCACTTGCGACATCAGTGGTTACGGTACTGAGGGGCCCGCCAGTGGTTTGAAGGCGTATGACCTGTTGGTCCAATGCGAAAGCGGTCTGGCCGGCATCAGCGGTTCACCTGAGGGCTATGGCCGCATCGGCGTGTCGATATGCGATATCGGGGCAGGTTTGAATGCTGCGATTGGCGTGCTTTCGGCGTTGCAATTACGAGAACGAACCGGGCAGGGCTCCGGGATTTCCGTTTCGTTGTTCGATGGTGCTGCGGACTGGATGACTATTCCCTACCTGCACGAAATTTATGGCAATGGAGCTCCAACTCGCCAGGGGCTGCGCCACCCTTCAATTGCTCCATACGGTGCTTATACCACTGGCGATCAGCGAGACATCGTGATCAGTATTCAGAACGAACGCGAATGGCAGCAGTTCTCTAACCTGTTCCTTGAAGGTACTGGCGCATCTACTGATCCTCGTTTTGCATCCAACACAGAACGCGTCCGTAACCGAGACGCGCTGGATGCGCTCATCAGTGCGTCCTTCTCCACCCTGAGTGCCGAACAGGCGATCCACAAACTGGGTCAGGCCAATACCGCGTTTGGTCAGGTGCGTTCCGTAGCCGAGATGGCAGAACATCCAGGCCTTCGTAAATGGCCGATGGCAGTCGAGACCGGTGAAGTCGAGATGATTGCTTCTCCAGTACGCGCTCCTTGGGACGAACAACGATTCGAAAAAGCTCCGCTCCTGGGTGAACACAGTGATCGCTTGCGCGAAGAGTTCCAGGCGACAGCCACACAGAACAAACAAGAGGAGGTCCCTGCATGAGTACTATTGATCTTCAACACCTTCGGCAGTGGATCGGCAAGACCCATGTCGACCACGATGTCCTGTCTTCACGCCATGCGCGTTTGATGGCTGCAACGCTGGGCATCCCACAAAGCGATTTGGTCTCGGGTTATCCATTGCCGCCATTGTGGCACTGGTTGTATTTTCTTGACGGGCTGCCGCCTGAAGAGTTGGGGCGTGATGGCCACCCGGCGCGAGGTGGCTTCTTGCCTCCCGTGCCGCTGCCGAATCGCATGTGGGCCGGTGGACAGCTTGAATTCAAGAAAGCGTTGCCGTTGGATGGCAGCGTCGAGAAACGCTCCAGTATTGTTTCGATCGAGCACAAGAAAGGTCGTAGTGGTGAACTGGTGTTTGTCACCGTATTGCATGAAATTTTGCATGCCGGCGAAGTCGCCATTTCCGAACATCACGACATCGTCTACAAGGAGGCAACTCCAGTCGACTCAAACAAACCTTTCGCCGCTATGCCGCAGGTCACTCATTCCTATGAATTGCTGCCTACCTCGACCACGTTGTTTCGCTATTCAGCGCTGACTTTCAATGGTCATCGTATTCACTATGACGTTGATTACTGCCGAGATGTTGAAGGTTACGCGAGTCAAGTAATACATGGTCCACTGAACGCGACTCTGCTGGCAGGCTATGCCGAACGTATCGCGGGAAAGCCAGTAAAACTCTTTAATTATCGAGGCGTTCGTCCTGCCTTGCTGGGAGTGACGCTAACATTAAATGCTGTCCATGAAGGTGATGACTTGCTGTTATGGGTCAGTTTGCCTGATGGCGCAGTTTCGATGCAGGCGCGCGCCAGTTTTTGAGTCTGCATTGCAGTGAGAAATGCACTATGAAGACACATCAAGGCGTTTACCGTTTCGGTTGAAGTAGCCTTTTCCCTAAATGATTTTATTAATTGATTAGATGATTGAACTGACAGTCTGTGCGATTGGCGTTTGTCTTCGCGTGGACTGTTCTTAGGCTGGTGGTTTAGCGCATAAACGCGTCAACAGATTATTTCTGCTCGTGGAGATTGAAATGATAATAATAAGTAATGCTGATAACAGTGCTGTCAAGCGTCCTCCTATTACAAATAAAGCACGGGTTCGAGCGATACTTGGAGCTTGCTCGGGCAATTTGGTTGAATGGTATGATTTTTTCATCTATGCCTATACTTCTATCTATTTTGCTTCGCTGTTTTTTCCGGCAGGAGATCAAAATAGTCAATTGTTAGCGACAGCGGGGATTTTTGCTGTCGGCTTTTTTATGCGCCCCCTCGGTGGTTGGATATTTGGCTACATTGCCGATACGCGCGGTCGAAAAATATCAATGATTATTTCGATTTTCATGATGTGCGGTGGGTCTTTGATGATCGCGATCATGCCCACTTATGAGACGATTGGTGTCGCGGCACCCATCCTGTTGGTTGTAGCCAGGCTGATGCAGGGACTTTCAGTGGGCGCTGAGTACGGAACAGGTGCCACTTATATCAGTGAAATGTCGACTGTCGGGCGCCGATCATTTTTCGGTTCATTTCAATATTCCACAATTATTGCCGGTCAGCTACTTGCGCTGCTGACGGTTGCTGTTCTTCAGCACGTATTGCTTCCGGAAGATTTGAAAGCCTGGGGTTGGAGAATTCCATTTTTCATCGGAGCAATTAGCGCCATTGTGGTCGTGTTTCTACGTCGGTCCATGACCGAAACGGCTTCAGTAAAAGAAATGAAGAGTAAGGAGGCCGGATCTGTTCGTGCATTGTTAAAGCATAAGCGGGCCGTAATTTTAACTGTGGCTATCACCATGGGATGTTCCCTGTACTACTATACGTTCACATCGTATATGCAGAAATACCTGGTGCTGTCGGTGGGGATGGATGCGGGGACGGTAAGTTTTATCATGACGTCTGCCTTAGTGTGCTTCATGATTTGCCAGCCATTTTTCGGCATGCTGGCAGACCGTATTGGCGTGAAAAAAAGCATGATGATATTTGGTGGTTTGGCAACAGTGTTGGTTGTGCCGATTTTAACCACGTTAAAGACGGTGTCGAGCCCTTATGCGGCCTTTGCGCTAATTATGTCTGGTCTTCTTATTGCTGCATTTTATACGCCCGTAACTGGCGTACTTAAAGCGGATCTTTATCCGGCCTCGGTCAGGGCGTTGGGCGTTGGTCTGCCTTATGCTATCGGCAATGCATTGTGTGGCGGCACCGCGGAGTACGTCGCATTGATGCTTAAGTCTATGGGGATTGAAAGTTACTTCTTCTATTACGTAGCTGCATTGGTATGCGTGACGTTCATTGCTTCGGTATTAATGCCTGATTTGCGTAAGCACGGGTATCTGGATGGCACTGGAACTGTCGAGGACAATTTCGCGAAGTCGTCTGGGTACGGACGTAGTGCGCATTCGTAAATTAGACGTGAGGTAACTATTGCGCTTTTGCCACTGTCGCATGTGCCACGTACACATGAGGCAGTGTTTTTTTTTTGATTTTGGCCACCCATAACCCAAGTGCGCGGACAGGGACATTTACACCGCTGTCAGCCATGTACGCTACTCAGATACTCAAACAACTTGGCCGCTTCCGGGGCCAGTTGCGCCTGACTTGCGACCCCCACGAACAAGGTGCGATGAGCCCAGTCATCACTCAAGTCGACCGCAATCAAGCGGGTACCGAGCAATTCGGCACGTACAGATGGCAACGGCAAAATCCCGATACCCAAGCCTGCTTCAATCATGCGACAGATGCCGTCGAAACTGCTGACCTGGATCCTGACCTTGAGGATCTTGCCCGCACTCACGGCGGCATCGGTGATTCTGCGCAGCAACGAGCTGCCTTGGTTGAGCGCTACATAATCGAAGCCAAGCGTATCGGCAAAGGACACACGGCGCTCATTGGCCAGTTCATGGCCAACGGGCACAAGTAGCACGAGTCGGTCATCACGGTAGGGCAGTTTGTACAGTCCCTCGGCCGGTACGTTATCGGCAAAAATGCCGATATCGGCACGCCCGTTTTCCACGGCTTGAATAATGGGTTCGCTGAGCGCTTCTTCCAGCCCTATGCGCACGTTCGGGTTTGCCCGCAGGAACGACGCCAGGTCATCCGGCAGGAACTGGACGACGGCGGATGTGTTGGCGAACAACCGCACATGCCCACGCACACCAACGGCGTAATCACTGGCGTCGCACGCCATACGGTTCACGCCTTCCAGAATCGTTCTGGCATGTTCAACGATCCCTTGTCCCGCCGCGGTCAGTTCGAGCCCTCTGGGCAGGCGCACGAACAGTGGGCACTGGGTCGTTCGCTCCAGCTCGGCTAAACGTTTGCTGGCCGCAGAGACCGTCATGTTGGCTTTTTCGGCGGCACGGGTCAGGTTGCCGGATTCGGCGGCGAAGATCAGCAAGCGCAATGACAGCAGATCGAAATGCAGGGGGTTAATCATCAAAGGGATCCAAGGTTTTCCATTCTGGAAAGAGTAGTGGCGAAATATGAAATTTTCATCTGCCGAATTTGTGTCGATTATCCATGCCACAAGTACTCAACAAGAACGGGAAAACGTCATGAGGTTACCTCTGCAAGGTGTCAAGGTCGTCGAGCTCGGTCAACTCATTGCCGGGCCATTTGCGGCGAAAATGCTCGGTGAGTTTGGCGCCGACGTGATCAAGATCGAGCCTCCTGTTACGGGTGACCCATTGCGCAAATGGCGCTTGCTGCACGACGGTACTTCCGTCTGGTGGGCCGCGCAATCTCGCAATAAACGCTCGCTGACCCTCGATTTACGCCAGAGTGAAGCCCAGCAGGTCGTACGCCAATTGCTGGCCGATGCGGATGTGCTGATAGAGAATTTTCGCCCCGGGACCCTGGAAAGCTGGGGGTTGGGCTGGGACACACTGCACGCCCTGAATCCAAAACTCATCATGCTCCGGGTCTCCGGTTACGGCCAGACCGGGCCCTATCGTGATCGCCCTGGATTTGGCGTGATCGGTGAGGCGATGGGCGGACTGCGGCATCTTTCCGGCGAGCCTGGGCGCACGCCGGTCAGGGTTGGCGTTTCCATTGGCGACTCGTTGTCTGCCTTGCACGGGGTGATCGGGATTCTGCTTGCCCTGCGTCATCGTGAGCAGAACGGCGGTGACGGCCAGCAGATCGACGTGGCGCTGTACGAGTCTGTGTTCAACATGATGGAAAGCCTGTTGCCCGAATACTCGGTGTTCAACGTCGTCCGTGAGCCCGCTGGCAGCAGTTTGCCTGGTATTGCTCCGACGAATGCCTATCGCTGCCGCGACGGCGGTTTTGCCTTGATCGCCGGCAATGGCGACAGCATCTATCAGCGCCTGATGGAGGTGATTGGTCGCCGTGATCTGGGGGCCGATCCCGATCTTGCGCAAAACCACGGCCGGGTGTTGCAGGTTGAACGCATCGATGCCGCGATTTCTGAATGGACTGTGCGGCTCAACCTCGACGAAGTCTTGTCGATCCTGACCGAAGCGCGAATTCCGGCCGGCAAGATTTACAACGCTGCCGACATTGCCCAAGACCCGCATTACCGGGCGCGCGACATGTTGCTCGACAGTCACCTGGACGACGGCACACCGGTGACCTTGCCCGGCATCGTCCCCAAGCTCGGCACCACGCCTGGCAACGTGACTCGTTCGGCGCCGACCCTAGGCCAGCATACCGCCGAGATTCTTGGCGAGCTCGGCATCGACACTGCGCAGCAAGCCGACTGGCGCCAACGCGGCATCATTTGAACCGGAGAATGAACATGCAACGTCTTTTCTTGCAGGAAGTCGCCACACGTGACGGCTTTCAGAATGAAGCGCGTTTTATCGAAACCGTCGACAAGATCGCCATGATCGACGCCCTCAGTCAGTGTGGTTTCGCCAAGATCGAGGTCACCTCGTTCACCTCGCCCAAGGCCATCACTGCGCTGCGCGATGCCGAAGCGGTGATGCAGGGCATCCAGCGTAACCCTGCGGTGGAATACACCGTGCTGGTGCCTAATGTGCGTGGCGCCGAACGGGCTCTGGCGTGCAACATTGATGAAGCCAACCTGGTGATGTCGGTCAGCGAGCCGCACAACCGTTCCAATCTGCGCATGAGCCGCGAGCAGTCGTTTGCCCAGCTCAGCGAAGTGGTCAGCGTCATCGGCCAAGGCCCGGTGGCGATCAATGTGTCGTTGTCGACGGTGTTCGGCTGCCCGATGCAGGGCGATGTACCGGTGGGGGAGGTGTTGCACTGGGTCGAGCGTTTTGCCGACCTGGGGGCTCGCGGCGTGACCTTGTGCGACACCACTGGCATGGCGTACCCGAGTCAGGTCGAGGCGCTGTCTCGGGCCGTCCGTGAGCGTTTTCCGGCGCTGCAACTGACCCTGCATTTCCACAATACCCGTGGCATGGCCCTGGCCAATGCGCTGGCGGCCATCGAGGCCGGGGTCGATCGTTTCGATTCGTCCCTCGGCGGCCTGGGCGGTTGCCCTTATGCGCCGGGGGCCAGCGGCAATGTGTGCACCGAAGACCTGTTGCACATGCTGCAGTTGATGGGCTTCAACACCGGGGTTGATCTGGATCGGGTGCTGGCAGTTGCCGCGCAGTTGCCGGGTTTAGTCGGCCACGACATTCCCAGCCAGATCCTCAAGGCCGGTAAACGCCTGGACCTGCACCCGATACCCGCCCATGTCGCCAGCCTGGAAAAACAGGTTCCGTCGGCCTGCACCCCGGAGCTGCACCCATGATCAATCATCTCGACCATTGGGTGCTGACCACCATCGACCCCGTGGCTGCCGAGGATTTTTACGTGCGGGTCATGGGCATGCAGGTACAAACCTTCGCCGGTGGGCGCAAGGCGTTCGCTTTCGGTCAGCAGAAAATCAACTTGCACGTGCGTGGCCACGAGTTCGAGCCCAAGGCGCACTTGCCGGTGCCGGGAGCGCTGGACCTGTGCTTTATCGCCTCGATCCCCCTGGATCAAGTGATTGCGCACCTGGCCCGTATCGACTGGCCAATCATCGAAGGCCCGGTGTTGCGCACCGGTGCCACCGGGCCGATCCGTTCGGTGTATGTGCGTGATCCGGACCTGAACCTGATCGAGATTTCCGAACCCGTCCAGCCGGAGCGTGCAGCATGAAAGTAGTGTTTCTCGACAGCGACAGCTTGCCCGTGAGCATTGCTCGCCCGGCCTGGGTCACGGACTGGCAGGACCGCCCCGACACCATGTCGGACCAAGTGGTGGACGCCGCCCGGGATGCCGATGCCGTGATCACCAACAAGGTACGCATTGGCCGGGCTGAACTTGAGCAATTGCCGAACCTGCGATTCATTTGCGTCGCGGCCACCGGTTACGACTGCATCGACCTGGCGGCCTGCCGCGATTTTGCCGTGACGGTGTGTAACGTCCCGGCCTACTCGGCGCAAAGCGTCGCCGAGTCGGTGATCGCATCAATCTTCGCCCTGCGTCGACAGCTGTTCGTCTATCAGGCCGCCGCGCTGCGGGATTGGCCGGACTCGCGACATTTTTGCGTGCATCGCGCGCTGATTCAGGATGTTCAAGGCAGCGTGCTGGGCATCATCGGCCGGGGCGGCATCGGCCTGGCCACTGCGCGTCTGGCGAGCGCCCTGGGCATGCAATTGCTGTTTGCCGAACACCGTGGCGTGGTCCCGGTGCGAAAGGGTTACCAGTCTTTTGAAACGGTGCTGGCGCAAAGCGATGTGATCTCTCTGCACTGTCCGCTGACCGAGCGTACTCGACACCTGATCGGAGCGCCGGAACTGGCACAGATGAAACCCGGCGCCTTGCTGATCAATACCGCTCGCGGACCGTTGGTAGATGAGGCCGCAGTGCTCGATGCACTGGACAGCGGCCGCCTCGGTGGCGCGGCTCTCGATGTGTTGTGCCAGGAACCACCTCCGGCCGACCACCCCTTGCTCAACAGCCGCCATGCCAACCTGATCGTCACTCCCCATGTGGCCTGGGCCAGCCAGAGCAGCCTGCAACGGCTGGCCGACGGCATCCTGGGCAACCTGCAGGGCTACCACTCGGGGAACCTGATCAACCTCGTGTCGTAAATGCTTCACCACCTAACAAGAAGGTCCACTTATGAAAACAATAACAATCAAACCGGTCCGTCAGTTTGTCTCGTTGTTCATTGCCGCGTTGTCCCTGGGCACATTGCTGCAGATAACGCCTGCCGTGGCGGCGGCCATCGTGCCGCCAGGTGCTCCGGTGGTTGGGATGATCGATCACGTCGACCACATCGTTCTGACCGCCACCGACCCGCAAGCGACCATTCATTTCTACACCGAGGTGATGGGCATGCACCTGGAAAAATTCGGTGAGGGCCGGGTGGCTTTCACGTTCGGCAACCAGAAAATCAACATGCACGTGCGCGGCCATGAAATCGAACCCAAGGCCCACGTGCCCGTACCTGGGGCCCTGGACCTGTGCTTTATCGCCAGCGCACCACTGGACGAGGTCATCGCCCACCTTAAAGCGGTGAACTGGCCGCTGGTCGACGGACCGGTGACCCGCACCGGTGCCAGGGGACCGATTCGCTCGGTGTACCTGCGTGATCCCGATCTCAACCTGATCGAGATTTCCGAGTACATCCAGAAGTAACCATCCCCCCCGAAACAATCTTCCCTGGCGATCGATCGCGCACCGGTAGGGCGATCGGCTGCCTGGGGAAACGCATCACGCCTGCGAGGAAGCTATCATGACAACAACAATTACACCCTCGATTGCCGAAAAACCACCGAGCCATTCACGTCTGCGCCGAGTGTTCCGCCATCTGTATGTGCAGGTGCTGCTGGCGATTGTGCTAGGCATCATTTTCGGCCATTTCTACCCCAGCCTCGGCGAAGAGATGAAGCCGCTGGGCGACACGTTCATTAAACTGATCAAGATGCTGATTGCACCAATCATCTTCTGCACCGTGGTCAGCGGCATTGCCAGCATGCAGAGTCTCAAGCGCATCGGCCGGGTCGGCTTCAAGTCGTTGCTGTATTTCGAAGTGCTGACCACCCTGGCGCTGGTGATCGGGCTGATCGGGGTCAACCTGATGCAACCCGGCTCAGGCATGCACATCAACCCGGCGACTCTCGACGTCCATGCCGTCGACAGCTACAGCAAGTTGGCGCACGAACAGAGTGTGGTGGGGTTCCTTACCCATATCGTGCCCAGCACCGTGTTCGGCGCCTTTGCCGAGGGCGATATCCTCCAGGTGCTGTTCATTTCCATCCTGTTTGCCTTCGCCTTGCAGATGCTCGGTGCCGCCGGCAAGCCGCTGCTGAACCTGATCGACCTGGTGGCCCAGGCGTTTTTCCGGATGGTTAAGATCGTAATGTACGTCTCGCCGTTGGGGGCCTTTGGCGGCATGGCCTTTACTATTGGCAAGTACGGCGTGGGTTCCCTGGGGGCGTATGGCAACTTGCTGATCTGCTACTACGTGACCGCGCTGTTTTTCGTGTTTGTGATTCTCAATCTGGTCGCACGCTTGGCGGGTTTCAGTCTGTGGCAGTTTCTCAAGTACATCCGCGATGAGCTGTTTCTGGTGCTGGGTACCTCGTCTTCGGAGTCGGCATTGCCTCGGTTGATGGGCAAGCTTGAGCGCTTGGGGTGCGAGAAGTCGGTGGTGGGGCTGGTGGTGCCTTCGGGTTACTGTTTCAACCTCGATGGCAGTTGCATCAACATGACGGTACTTGCGATTTTCATTGCCCAGGCGCTGGATATCCCGCTTGACCTGTGGCACCAGATCACCTTGTTGCTGATTCTATTGCTGACCTCCAAAGGCGCGGCCAGTGTCACCGGCGGTGCGTTCATTACCCTTGCGGCGACCCTCGGCAGCCTGGATGTGATCCCGGCGGCGGGGCTGGTGTTGGTACTTGGGGTGTACCGTTCCATTTCCGAGGGCGGGGCGTTGATCAACGTCATCGGCAATGGTGTCGCCACGCTGTTCATTGCCAAGTGGGAAGGGGCGCTGGACGAAGAGAAGCTGGCGGCCGAATTGCACAAGGGTTGTGCCCGTGAGCTAGAGGCACAGCCCTGAAGGAGTTGTCGCAAGACAGCCCCAAGACCGCTCAGTCCACGAAAGCTGAGCGGTTTTGGGTTTCTAAAACAGGTTGTTTTGAAAGACGGTACCGGTTTGCCGTTGACCTGATAAAGGACGGTCGCACGCTCATCCGCCCAGACCTCTGGTCTGGATTGAGGGATCAAGAGGTAGCTACTGAATCAGAGCTGCACTACTCGGTTTGATCAGCTTTTTTGGGCGCACTGTTAGTGATGTTTAAATATCTATTTAGCTCATGCTCACCACTTTTACGTCCACATGCCCATCATCCTGCTTGTTCGGACAGCACCACTGGGAATCTCCCGTCTAGGTCTTGAGTTCCTGAAAGAAATGCAGGGCGAAGGGGGAGAGGCAGACATGGCGGTCCTATTTCTTGCCCCAGGTGCCTTTGACGTTTTCGCTGGGGAGGAACCAGGTCTGCTGTACCAAATCGATATTTCGGGCAGAGATTCGACCGGCCAGATTGCCATCCTCCCTGAGGATTCGGCCGGCATCGTTGGCGGTCAGCGACTCGAGTTCTTTAATGGTGATTTTGGCCATAAAATGGCTTCCCCCTACTTTTCCCCCCACAAAAACGTCGGCTCTTGATGGACGTTACTGGACTCTCGTAGAGCAGAACACCGCTGGAGCTCAAGTAAATACTAGCTTTTGAAAATCCACAGTGAAATTTTCGAGGCTTTCAAGAAATATGAAAAAGGAGATGGGGTGCTAGGGGTCGAGTGTTCGAATCACTCCGTCCCGACCATATTTTTCAATGACTTAGCCCAATCTGAAAAGGTTGGGCTTTTTCATGTCTAAAAAAATACTCCCACATTTACTCCCGCGGATATCTTGGATCTCGGTAGATATGCCACTTGAGAGGCGTTCGACTCTCGTTTCCCCGGGCAGGTCGTATCACTGCAAGAGCCTGAAGGCGCGAAGACGCTTGTTAAAGGGTTGCCGATTTGGAGAGCGGTTGCGGTTGATGCAGAGTCGCGCCGCAAAGCCTGGTAAGCCCGAAGTCTGTATATACAGTCAAGGTCGTTCTCTCCAAAAAACATTTTGACTCGGCTCTAGGGCGGTAGTTTTAGAGCTTGAAATTTAAGCTATGCCCCCAATTTTGCCCCCAGTCGCGGCGGGTGCGCGGGCGATCTCGATTGGCGATTGTTGTAGTGGTCTAATGAAACCGGACACCCATTTAGGCGAGAATGCTCGCCAGATAGAGGTGTCTGATGACCAAACAACGTCGTTCTTTTTCCGCTGAATTCAAACGCGAGGCCGCAGGCCTCGTGCTC
>NZ_FYDT01000076.1:0-19890 GCF_900187585.1 Pseudomonas sp. Irchel 3E19 | reverse complement strand
CACTCGATGGGAATATTTTGAGTGAATGTGCTCAAGTCACAGAAGTTGAAAAGGTCGCCGAGGTCGAGCAAGTCCTGTTGAACAGACATAAAAAATCCGATGCCAGAGATCTGACATCGGATTTTCGGAGAAGCCCGGCGAGGATTCAAATGCTTAAGTGAACAGCATTACGCTCATTGGCGGGCTTTTTTATGTCCGGTATATCTGCCAGCCCAAACGCTGGGCAAAGAAAAGCCAGCATTCACGCTGGCTTGAGATATTTGGTTCGGCTCAGGACGCGTCTGCGGCCATTTCGGCGTCGTGGGCGATCAGCGACACCAAAGCGTTTTGCTGGCGGTGAGAGAGTTGACGGAATCGTTGCAGCAACTCGCGCTCATGCAACGAAAGCTCGGGGCTGTCCAGGCGCATGCTCAGCTCTTCGCCCAGTGCGCCTTCCTGAATAAGACTCTGCTCAAGGCGCGCAATGATTTCGGAGTTCATGCTGCGATGATGATTGCGAGCCACCTCGGCAATGCGTTCACGCATTCCGTCTGGCAGACGTACGACGAACTTGTCAGCCGTACGGCTGGAATAAATTGCCTGTTTCAATGGGCGCATATATTTAACCGGTTAGTTCAGGGGAGCGGTTCTCGGGATTGGCCGCAGGATGTGTTTTAGGACAAGCATCCGCACCAAATGGTTCAACCTGAATTGTTGAGAGGCGCGCATCATGCCTCAAAATTGCCAGATCATTGGCGTCAATTCTGTGACAAATATTGAGCCGGATAAAGGCGTAATGCCAGCACCAATTATCAGAAATGCGGACTGGTTTGAAAACTTTGCCTGGTCTCGCGTCACTGTCCGCTTCCAAGCGCTCATCAAATGATGTCCGAAGACATCAGGGCGTGCATTCTATGCGGATTTAGATCCTTGTTCCTTACCTGTACAGAATAGTGGCAATTTGCCGATTTACTAGTGCTGAGGCATGTCGGAGGGCGTTTTCAAGATGGGTGGCAGGCTTATTTATCTGATGGGCCCCTCGGGTTCAGGCAAGGACAGCCTGATCGACGCCGCGCGTGAGCCTTTGCGTTTGTTGAGCTGCGAAGTGATGCGTCGGGTGATTACGCGTTCGGCGGAATCGGTGGGTGAAGATGCGATCGGCGTGACGCAGGAGGAGTTCGAGCGCCGTCTTCGCGAAGGTGGCTTCTCTCTGGTATGGCATGCCAATGGTTTGTCCTATGGGATTCCAGTAGAAATGGATCAGTGGTTGAAAGCGGGGCGACATGTATTGGTGAACGGCTCTCGCGCCAATCTGCGGCAAGCGCAAACACGCTACCCGTCACTGTTACCCGTTTTACTGACAGTCAAGGATGAGGTGTTGCGAAAGAGACTGCTCAAGCGTGGTCGAGAAACGATTGAGCAGATCGATGCGAGGCTTGCCCGCAACGCTCTGTTCAAGGAAAGGAGGTCAAGTGACAGACCTGTGTGTCTTATCGACAACTCCGGCGACTTGCCTGACGCCGTCAGTCAGCTGCTCGATTGGGTAAGGGTTAACGCAATACTGGGTCGAACTTGATTTTACGTCCGGCAATCAGTGCTAATACGAACAGCACCGCAAATGCGCCGCATCCGATCAGAGGCAGCGATATTTCGGTTTCCTCGAATAGCGAAAGATGCATGACGCCACTCAATAAGCCGAGGATCAGAAATCCTGCTGCTGATTTAGACATGCTGTACTCCTGAAAATATTTCAAAAAACAAGACGATCGCTTGCGTGCGCTGACAGCGTCTGCTCAGGCGAGCTCGCTACTCGGAGCTCAACGATCTGATTGCTCAACACCGCCAATTGCGGTGTTTTCTGCACCTGCAAGTAATGCGGCATACGCTGAGCGATCGGCGCGCCCTTTTCGAGCGAGAAGTGGAAACCCACCAAAATCGCCAAAGCGATCGCATTGGCAAGCACAAGAGTAGTGTTCATGGCGTGGCGCTCCGATTGTTCTTCTTTCTATAGAACAGGCAAAGCAGCCGTCGTGCCAATAGTCTAACCGCTACTAAGTCCTTTAAAAACAAGCATTTGAGAAGGTTTTCCTAATTATCCTGGTTGCAATCTGCAATGATAGCTTTTTGGGGTAGTGCAAAATGCACGGTAATTCTTCCCGCAGCACTGCAAGGCGCCTGCCTACACTTAAAAGTCCTACGGATGACATGACAAATTAGGGCTTGACCGTTAACATGCTCGCCGTCCGTCGCTCATCATCTAAAAGCGACAATCGTGTGTCTCAGTAGCTCAATTGGATAGAGCATCCCCCTCCTAAGGGGAAGGTTGGCAGTTCGAACCTGCCCTGGGACACCATATAATTCAACGCTTACAGCCTGATCCTTGTTTGCCGAGAGAAAGCTGTGACAGCAGGGTGACAGCAGCGAGCGTCGTAATCTGGCGATCGGGAGCTGTCCTCTGGCGCTTTACTCCCCTCAGTCATCGAACCTTTGAGCCTTTCGCGCTCAGCGATAGTCGCTTCGTCGATTTCCCCTCTTACTAATTCACTCTTCGTTTGCACGATGCTTTACCGTCGCGTTGCACGTATCTCTCTGCACACCCGTCAAATTGAACTCGCTGTTCCCCATGCCCCATTTGAGCCACTAAGCCCGCGATTTGCTTGAGTCGCAGCGGGGAAGGGAGGAGCCGCCAGCAGAGTGGCGTAAGGTTGGGCGCTGTAACACCTATCGTATGCGTAACATGCTGCCTAAAGGGGTGAATAAATACCTGTTACATCAATAAAAGCTATATATATCAATGGCCTGCGTGGTTCTGTAACGTGTGTAACACCCGTAACGTCACTTTGGGGCTGTTATGAGGAGACAGCTTCGTTGCTAGACGAATACGGTGGCTCTACGGTGGATGTGATTTCCTTGTGAAAGGTGCTGAGCTGCCCTTTTTGATAAGTCGTGCCGTGTTTAACGACAAACTCGTGCATAGCGGTGGAGAGAGGGTGCTCAATTGTGAAGTCACCATACTGTTCAAGAAACGAGCTCCATCTGCTTTCGAGAACTCCCGTCCTACGATACCTGGGGGCTATCCAAATCCAGCCTAAGCACCACCGACCTTCCTTTTCAGGAAAAAAGGCGCACGCGCCAGCAATCACACCCTGGTGTTCGGTGTCATTGGCCGCAAAGAGGTATCCATGACAACCCCCGCTTGCAGGCCGGTTTACGCCGCCATCCCATTGCAGAAAGTCATAGCGGAAATCTCGTCGAAATTGAATGGCTCTCCTGCGTACCTCCTCGTGCATCCATAGTGGAGCAGTTGAATCGACCTTCTCCGGACACGAGTGAGCAGTTAAGCGCTTTGCGAAGCGAAGACTTGGGGTTGGGTCAATCAAATGCCTGACACGGGTGTGCTCTTGACGGTGAGCTCTTGCGGAACTGGCGCTATTGGTTAGGTATGCAGCGCCGCAATAGTTGCAGGTCTTATCAATCTGCTTTACTGCCCGGTATCGCGGGCCGCGTACCTCCAGTTGAAGCGGCTCCCCGTTTGAGCGCGTCATGACAAATCGGTAGCCATTAGCGTCTTTGAAGGTCTCTTCGGTCCGACTGCCGTATCGATCTTCATGATCAGACCTAAGGATGTAAATTTGGCGTTGCCGTTTTTTCTCGTAGTAGAAGATTTCCATCTCTGGGTCTGTAAGCAGGTCTCTGCCGGTGAAGCCTTTCAGGAATCGCTTCACCAATACGTGAGGCCGGACACGCAGCCCTAAACCTTGCAGATGAATCAGCAATCCCACTGCATCGCTGGCGGTGAAGCCAGCAGAGCCGAGTGCCTCGTCATCAGGCCGATTGGGTTTCCAATAGATCGTCTGGCTGGGGATGTCGAAATAGGAAGCTAGTTCCTGAATCAGCCGATTAAGGCGAGAGAGACCTCGATGTTCTGTTCGCTCGATTAGTTCCTCCAGGGAGGCGGAACGAATTGCTCGAGCCTTCAGTAATTCCTCTTCTTCCGGAAATAAGTATCGTGGGTCTGGCAGAGCGGTACGTTGTTCCTTGACCAGCTCGAAAAGTGTTTCAAGCGTTTTGCAGCTAAGTCTTTTACGCATCTACATCCACTCAATCGGTATGCATAGCATGGAGACCCATTATCGATTATCTCAGTCGAAAAAACTGCTGGGGACCCTGAGGACTTTCGCGCTATACGGGGTCGGAAACCCGCGTGACTGAGTTAGTGGGAGGTTTCCAAAGTTACTGAAATTTCAGTCATTGAAATTGAAAGAATTCGGTTGAAAAAGGGTCATCGTTACCGCATTGGTAATGATGAACCTTTGTGCTGCTGATTACGCACGCACCGAGCCGTCAACCGCGTCAACCTGTCAACCAATGTAGAAAAATCAGCCACTACCAAGATCACGCGGGTTATCTGCCCCGTGTCGTTCAGAATTGCCCAGGGGCCCCGGCAACATTTCAAGACCTTGTGCAATTGCACTGGTGAACTGTGAGTTCACCCGGTTCACCTGTTCACTAAGCTGGGCACCTTTTCGCTAACACATTCCCGCGGGTTTCCGACCCCGTATGTGTCTCAAAGCCACAGGGGCCCCGGCACCTGCTGAGTCTCATCGCTGGTGGAACGCGTTGCTAATGGGGAGCGGGGACGTATACCTTTCAAATGTGGTGTTACAAGTGTTACAGGTGTTACGCAATGGCTTAAGTGGCTGTTTATAAAGGATAAAAGCGACGTAACACCTGCTGGCGGCTGACCTTGTGTTTGGTGTAACACTGCGGAACGGTGTTACGGGATTTTAAGATCCCCTGTTGGACACAACCTAGATGCGCTGGGTCCAAACTCAGACTTTTCCTACAGACTTGCCCCCGACCGGTGCGCTAGTCTTTCGAGAGCTATTGAACGCTTTGACCTCTTAATCGAGGTTTTTGATTGCACGACAAGGACGACGAATGACTCCCTCCGCTCGATTGGGTGACAAGCATGTCTGCCCATTGCCCGGCCATGGCACCACCCCGATTGCCTCCGCCAGTGGCGACGTAAATATCAACTTTATGGGCTCCGCACGTGTCGGTGATACATGTGGTTGTGGTGCCGTAATAACCACAGGGTTTCCATCGATCCAGGTTAATGGCCGTCCTATGGCCCACCTGGGCAGTCCTACCAGCCATGGCGGAACCGTCATCACCGGGTCAGGTGATGTGGGGGGCGGGTTTGTGATGGGCAATGCCGATGGTGCAACCATCATCAACTTCATGGCACTGGGAGCGTTCCGCCCAGATGGCACCGTGGACGATGAAAAGATGGCGACCTTGCTCGCTGACCCAAATTTGAAAGAGAAGGCTCTGGCGGCGAATGCTTTGGTAGATCCGCAGTCCAGCACCGAACAACCCGAAGCGGAGGCAGAGCCAGAAGCACCCACGACGTGCAAAGACCCTGACATGATGGAGCAACTGGCCGATTACATTGCCGATGAGATGAACCGCAATATCAAAGACCCAGCAGTCTTGGAAATGAAAGAACTCAACAGCTTCGATCCTGAGGCGGAAACCAAGAAATTTATGGAGCTTCCGCTATACCTGCGTCTAGGGCAAGACCCCCAATTTTACAATATGGCACTGGGGAAAAAGGCGAAGGCTTTCGCCATCTGGACGAAACAGGTGGGTCAGGGGCAGGATTGGGACCATAAGAAAGAATTGGCCAAACTGTTTGGTGCCCCTTGGCACAAACAAGGGGCGTATGACTTCTACTACGACATCTGGTCGAACATTCATTATGGGTATGTCGGCTTAGCCGGTGGACTCTCTGACAGCGTGCAATTGGACGGTGCTGGAGTTGAGCAAATAGGCTCAGACAGTTGGCGCTTCCTCCAAGACCCTAAGAGGTTTAATGGCCCGCGAAGGACGGAGGGCGTCGAAGGGATGCGAGCTTGGGATGATGCTCCTGATAGGGTGTCAATCATGCTCGGAATGGAACTCTACAAGGAGTATCCGAACGGCGGTATCACGGCACAAATCATCATGGACAAAGTGTTGGCAGTGCCACTAGCTGACTGGGGAACAGGGGTTCAAAAACATGTCTGCAAGTGAAAAGCGATCACGACATATTGGGCGGTGGATAGGGCTGCTTCTCATTGGTGCGGTGGCGTGCTGGTACGTAGCAATACCGCGAGTTGTCGTTTTTTATTCAAAGGACGGTACCAAGAAAATCAGTTACGTTCTTAACACCCAGCACGTCATCGTTCGCGGTGAACTGCTGCCCGGAGAGACAGCGGGTGACGTAGGACATATATTTCCTAGTGATGAATTCTTCATGCGTCTCGACTGGTGGAATGCGAAGGGCCTAAACCGCTGCGTCATGATTGTGCCCCAATGGCCGACGACGGAGATTCATATTGACCGTAACGGCGAGATTGACTCCAGTGAAGGCAGTGGCCCTGATAGAGATCGATTGAAAGTTTGTAAGTAGGTTTTGTGTTCGCAGCGGGGACTGCTTGGCTGTTTTCTGTTCGTCGCGAAAGGCAGATAACGGCCAAAAGCGGACGGTGATAGAAGGCTAATCTGTCTCCTTTTCGATGATGCGAAACATGAGAAGCACATTGTTTAGCTGGAGTCGAAGTACTAAGGACGAGCTTGGCCTCATCCGGATCGACCGAAAACTTGGGTAGATCACTGCAGTCAGGGCCCCGGCGGTACTCCTCAATTGCTACCGCCCTCACAAACTCGTTTACCTTCACTCTTCACTCATGGCTTTCGACAACGTATCAAACACATCTGCAGCAAATTGCTCAATTACCCCAATACTCTCTATCACCATGGGGGTATCAATATTATGGTATTCACCCATTATTGTTTTTCCGTTACGATGAATAAAGTCGTGTCGCATTTCGACAACCTTTTTTATGTTGGCCATGTGGGTGTCTGGCAAGACTCGCCCCGTGACAAGGTTAACGTATTTTTTCACTACAATAGGATTGTGGTAGCTTAGAGAGTTGAGGATATTTATTACTATTCCATTCAATCCAAGCTCTGCAATCTCCTTTACTGTGTACTTCAATCCTTTGTCCTCTGACAGATTTTCCACAAAAATATTCATGAGGTGCGGAAATGTCAGTATTGCGGATTTTATTACATCCCCTATCATTGCTTCCAATAAAGTGACGGCATGAGCGTAAACCATTTTATGGATGGTTTTATCATCAAAAGGATTAGCCCTCTGATTGACCATTATTTTCAAAGCTTTAAGATTTTCTGTGAATATACTATAGGTTTCAAGAAACGGATGTTCCTCGAACCATTTTATTTGGGCTTCGTACTCTGCCATTTCTTGTTCATGCTGATATACCTCAGCCATATCTTCGTATCCAGGATAATCCTCATCAACATCTACATCATCAGGGATATTATAGATTTCCCGCATCCACAGAATCATGCGTTCATTTTCTTGATCCATCATCCATTGTTTCGTGCTTCCCATAAATATTCCCTTTGTCAATGGTTTGGGTGTATCACACCTGAGTAGTACTTATCAATTTCTACCAGTGTCCTCTCAGTGCTATCAACGCTCGATCAAACGCCACGAATCAGGTATAGAAAGCAAGCTGATCGAGAGTAAGAATTACTTGCAGGGCTCTAATCATTGTGTAAGTGTCTTGATGAGCTGCACCATGCCCTACAGCATGTCTTGAGCTTGCTGATCCGGAATTGGATTCAGGGTCAAAGTTGGCGAAAGTTTGCTGGGTAAGGTATTCAGCGAAGGCTTTGGAAAACATCAGCGTTTGTGAACCACCGGTTTTACCCTCCGCTGAATCCAACGCAAACTTCAGGAGTCCTTTGATTCTCGCTCCTTTACCACCGTTTGCTGCTCGATGAGCGTCGTTGAGAACCCCTTCAATCTCGGTCAGAAGTATTTTGATAACGGCAACTGGCTCTTTTCTATTAAATGCGTCAACAGCGGCCTGAAGCAAAGCCATCCTGGATGCAAGATGTGGTTTTTCTGCCCATCGATTGAGCAGCGTCTGCATTCGCGATTCGTCGAAACTATCTAGAGTTTTTTGCTCCAAATCTGCGATATCAAAACCTGATTCCAAGTGCTCCAAGAGGTCTTTAATTTCTTGAATGATCTCAACGAATGGGAACCACCCTGCAGAGATCAGGCGAGCAAAAAGCGCAGCATTTCCAAGAGCATCGTACAAGTGCCGATACCGCAAATCCCTTACAAGGGTGCCCAGTATCCGTTCAAATGCTTTAACGTCCAGATTTGCCCTTTGATTGAAGTCGAATGCCATTCCAAACCTCCAACCTTCCCTGAATATACAAAGCACCTTGTCTTGCGCACCAATGTCTACACACGGAAAGCTCATGCCAATGATGTCCGCGATATCATGCTCAAAAACAACAGTGCCTGCTTTGAGACCGCGCTTGACCATTATCAACATCGATACGGCTGCCGTATCCAACCAAAGCTCTGCGCTATTATCTGGGTGCATTACCAGCAGCGTCATACTCGCTTTTTGAAGGTTGACGGCCGTACCTGCCTGGTTGGCCATGTGGTTGATTATTCTTTGGAGGTTATCGGCGATCTTGTGGAATACCGGCTCGTCCGAAGTCAGAGCGAGCGCAGTGTAGATCTTCACGGGCTCGCCCTCCTGAACTGATTCTAAAGCAACTCCCGAAATGCCTTCGATATTCTTGAAATGGTGTGGTTTCCCATTATTTTCAACCATACCGGGATACGGAGCTGGGGGGAGCGAAGGCACTTTTGAATTTTCTCCAGTCTCTTCAGCCACACTGTATCTCCTCTGATAACTCGAAAAAAATTGATGAAAAAAGATATTAAGAGAAAGTGGCACCGTCTCCCTCGTATTCACGTACTTCCAGATGAAATGCCTGCTAGGTAACTAATGCAGGTAGCCGTATAAGGCTCACCTAAGGGCGTTTCAAGATTGCAAGCACTGCGCTGGGCGTGTTAGCGGTGCTTGGTGCAGGATGTCATAGATACGCTAGTCTGTGGCACTGTTATGCCGTCAGACACAGAAGCGGGCCGAAGTGGCCGCTATTGGCCGGTTAGCGACGGCCTGACTTCGACCGTCGCTATGCATGATCAAACCTCAGTCTGTTCCGCCATCTCCAGTGCGTCATCGACCTCAATCCCCAGATATCGAACAGTGCTCTCCAGCTTCGTATGGCCGAGCAGCAACTGAACCGCCCGTAGGTTCTTCGTTCTGCGATAGATTAGTGATGCCTTTGTACGTCTCATTGTGTGAGTGCCATAAATGGCTGGATGAAGGCCTACGGCTTTCACCCAGCCATTGACGATAAGAGCGTATTGACGAGTGGATAGATGGTCTGAGGTATGTAGCCGGCTAGGAAAAAGGCAGTCCTCGCTGTGTATTTGTGCCTGATGTATCCAGGCCACGAGAGCTGACCGTGTTTGCTCAGTGATCTCAAACTGCAATGGCCGCTGCGTTTTCTGCTGCATCACCATGGCTCGTGAAGATACGTGCTCGCCATGGGCGACATCGCGCACGCGGAGCTTGGTTAAGTCGCAGGCTCGAAGCTTACTGTCATGGCCAGATCGAAGAGAGCCAGATCCCGGGTTCTTTCCGCAATTTGAAGCCTTACTCGGATGGCCCAGATATTTCTCAGTCGGAGTGGGGCTTTCTGCCCGACTAGTTTTCCTTTGTTCCAGGGCTGACGGCTGCAGGTAGCGATGATGTTCATGACAAGTCCTCCACGTCTGGAAAGACAAGGATGGCTAATCAGAGCGACGGGCGCTAACCGGCCAAAAGCAGTCGGCGGAATATCCGATGGCAAATTGGTGGCTTTTCTCCGCCTTTGTTGCGATATTCAGATCAGAATTAGGCGTCCACCAGCGTCCTCTTAACCCAATAGGGGCACTAATGTGCCGAACGCCAATTTATATCACTACAAGGAATGTGGAATGTCACAAAAAATATATTTCGACGAGTCCGGATTTACAGGTAACAATCTGCTGCACCCAAGACAGAATTACTTCGCCTACGCCTCGGTTGCTACAGATGATGATGAGGCGAAAACGACTGTAGAGAGGATTATTAAGAAATACAACATCCAAGGGGGTGAGCTAAAAGGTGCCAATCTTGTGAAGTTTGCGAAAGGCAGGAAAGCAATCACGGAGGTGCTTGATGCTTTCGATGGTCGAATTAAAGTCTCAGTTTCTGACAAAAAGTTTGCCTTGGCCGCAAAATTTCACGAGTACATTTTTGAGCCTTGTTATTCCGATATCAACTCTCTTTTCTATGGGATTGGTTTCCATCGTTTCATAGCGAACGTGCTGTATGTGGAGTTCATCACCCGCGGTGCGGGTGCGGATGAGCTCTTCGCTGAGTTTGAAGCGCTGATGAGGGACGGCAGCGGGCAAAATCTCGAAACTATTTTCTCGTCGTCAGCGGTTGCGGAGCACTCCGAGACTATCAGGTTGATCCGTGAGTTTGCCCAAAAGCGTCACCAAGATATTCGAAGTGAATTGGCATCATTAGCGAACGGTGAGACGGGCAAATGGGTGCTTGATCTGACCAACTCCGCTTTATATACCCTCTTGGCTAATTGGGGAGTCGAGCATGAGATAATCACAGCAGTCTGCGATCACTCTAAACCTCTCCAACACAACCAGGAGATGTTCACCTCAATGGTGGGCAATACGACAAAGAGTTTCTCTGAAATGGGGGGAGAGCAACATCCGATCACGTTCAACCTGTCTGGCCCAATAGAATTTGCTGCATCACATGAAGCACACGGCATTCAGATTGCGGACGCCGTCGCCGCTGCGGCCGTGTACGTGTTCTCAGGGGTCAAAGATGAATCGGCTGACCATTGGCGGCACATCATTGCACGACAGGCTCGTTATGGCAGCGTAGTGCCCGACATGGATGAAGTGAGACTCGAACTTCAGCGAGCCCAACGCAATACTCTTCTATTGCAGCACTTGCATCAAAGGGCGATGGAGGACATGAGTCTCACAGAGGGCTTGCCACAGGTAATTGCAGATATAACGCGCAGGTTGAGAGTTTCACCTTTTCAGATGGGATAAATCGGCTCTGAGTTTGCAGACACTCGATGACGGCTTTTGGCCGAAAGCAGATCTCTGACCTTCCTAGTGGGTCTAGGAAATATATGAGATTCGTAAGGCGGCTGTGAGTTGACTACGAAATTGCTCTCTTTCAGTCAAGTACTCACTAAAAAGGGCCCGAGTGGGCCCTTTTTTAGGTGAAGCTGTATTACTTCTTCTGCCATCCCTCGACGATGTCCGCTCCGTGCTGTGCTTTCCACTCTTTCAAAGCTTTGTGGTTCCCGCCTTTGGTTTCGATGACTTCGCCGGTGTTCGGATTTTTATAAACCTTGAGTTCGCGTGGTTTGCGTGTGCTTCCGGTTGGGGGCGCAGATTGGCGCCGGGAAGTGGTCTGTGGATCGAGCAGGTTAATGATGTGCTTCAGGCTGAAGCCGTAATGCTCCAGCAGCTTGCGGAGCTTCGTTTCGAACTCAATTTCTTTCTTCAGTCCGACATCACCTTTCAGCGCTTCCAGTGCCTGAAGCTGCTCAGCGAGGTGTTTTTCCAGCTGACGGTATTCTGCGAGTTTGGACATATTTTTTCCCTTGTTCGTGAGGTGATGCATGCTCATTTGGATAGTAACGATGGTTACAAGTTCAGCACTACTTCCGGTGATTCAGCTGGCTTTCAATATGCGCCATTTCCGATTTAATCGCGTTGATAGTTAGCGTTTGTATCGGACTGGTTTTGCCCGGCCCTGCGTTGATGGTCTTTAGCAGGGCATTGAGATGAGCCTTTCGAGTTTTGAGCGTGTCAGACCGACTGGCACTGTTCTGTATTGGCTTGTTCATTAAGTTCATCCTTGCGTTGTTCCAGATTGCTCATGTCTACGGGAGGCTGCTGCACCGGCAGGCTGTCGAGCTGGATTAAGTCCCGCACGTGGTATTGGCGCGAGCGAGCTGATAGCTCTTCCCACGTCCACTTCCCAAAGTTTTCACCTTGCTCTGGAACGGCAAGCTTCATCAGCCCGATCTGGTCTCGGCCAAGCAGGTTGTAACTCGCCCATAGCTTTCCGCCCGCCTCGAACAACGCTTTAGCGGCCTCATTCCATTTTTCTTCGAGTACCGTGTGCGAAAGCAACAGAGCTGTGCGCTCAATGTCTTTATGCTTTACCTGTGCTTCTGCGATGTATTTATCTACGGTGAGCAACTCCTGCTCCAGCGCGGCCATGATCAGGGTTTGCCGACGGTTATGTTCAGTGGCGGTTGTCAGGTTCTTCGCCGCCTTTTGTGCGTCGGCATTGGCAGTCTTCTCGCCTTCGGTGTCACCCCACACAACAGCCTGCGCGTACGCAGTGGCAGCGTCCGTTTCGGCCTGACGGGCTTTGGTCATATCCTCTTTCGCTAGTTGTTGGATCTGCTCCAGGCGGGTGCTCAGACTGTGACGCTTTTCGTTAAGCTCCAGCTCATCAGCCTTCCAGTTATCCATAGCCTCGATGTAACCCGCCATTAGGGAATCGCAATTGGCGAGGTTTTCTCGGCGATTGATTCGCCGGTCCAACAGATCGGCATTGAGATTGCGCGAGTCGAATTTGCCTTTCAATTCGTTGTACTTGTCCCGCAGTTCGCGCTTGCGATCCGGTTCGATGGCGTCGTCGCTTTCCAGCACTGTTTCGAGTGGCAGCATTTCGGCGTGCAACCGTTCTGCCTCGCTGCGCAATTGGTCGCGTTGGTCTTTCAGGTCTTGAAGCTCGTTCATCTGTTTAGTCTCTGTGCAATTCGATTGTGGGTTGGTTGAGTGGCTGGCGAGGCCGGGGCAAAGCCGGCGCTACCTCAATCAGCAGAGATGCCCTCAGGCAGCCCGAGCCTCGCTCTCATCCATTCCGAGAATCGTTTTCACGATGTAGCAGCGTTGCGGGCCTAGGCCGGGTAATCGAACCAAGCTATATGCCTTGCCATCGCTCCCAGGCTCTAGAGCGCCGCGCTGTAGCAGCTCCTTGTTCACTGCATTGATGTTCATGCCCCGGAAGATCTCCGAGCGCCATGCTTCGGGCAGCACGTAATAGGTGTTGGTGGTGTGCAAGGAGTCGCCCAAGCCGTGCTCCAGCGTCTTGCGAAAGCCGAGGCGGTCAATGGTGCGCGGGCCGTGTTCGTCGATCTTCGCCGCCGCCGATTCCCAGCGGGTGAAGCGGCTTTCGCCGAAGCGCTCGATGACCTGGCGCAGCCGCGCCATGATGGCATCGCCCTCAAAGTTACCGGCGCCGCCGCGCTCGTTCATCCATGCGTTGAGGCACACGCGAGCAGCGGTGGTGGCAGTGCCGTCTGGCCAGCCGGTGATACCCATTGCGGTAGCCAGCTCACCCGCTGCGGCCGCTAGGCCGAAACGCGCGGCTGCACGGTGTGCCTGTCCACTGGCCGAGGCTGGTAGCGATTGGGCGATAAACCCTTCCTGCGTGCGGCGCAGGATGGCGGACCAACCGTGGCGCTTGCCCGGTTCACACAGCGCCGTGAGAAACGCGGTGAGTGGCGTGCCGTAATACTTCGCTACCCGCGCCTTGAGCGCGTCGGCCAGTGCCGCCGCATCCTCAAAGCCGTTGAGTGCGTCGAACATGCCGAGCCCTTTGCTCGCATCGGCTGGGACCGCGAGCATACGTACCTCCATGCCCGCTTTCAGCTCCTTGTTGGCCTCGGCCATGTGCTGGGCCAGCGTCTTCTCGCCGGTGGAGAGGAACAGCAAACGCCACTCTTGCACCTGTCGGCCTGCTTGGCCTCGGTCATTGGCGCGTGCCTTGCCGGTGCCGTTACCGAGCATGTACACCGTCTCGCCGATGATGCGCGGGTCGCACATGCCGATTTCATCCAAGACCAGAAGGCCGTCGGAATGCGCGGCTGCGATGGATTCGAGCGCGTTGTCGGTGGAGCGCCAAGAACGCACCAGACGCGGCCCGCCGTAGATCGAGGCGGCAACTTGCAGGTGCGTGGTTTTGCCGCCCGAGCTGTCGCCGTACAGGTGGAACCCACCTGATTCATGGCCGAGCATGTGCAGCAGTGGTCCCGCAAAAGCCACGCCGACGACGAACGCCAATCGATGATTGCCGACGCACAGTGCCCCGATCTGCTCCTGCCACTGCTCAAGCGTGCCCGCTTCGCTGATCGGCGGAAGCTGAGAACCGGCCTCATAGAAATGCAGATGTTCACTGTGCGCGCCGACCTGCTGCTCGGGCAGAAGAAAGGCGCTGTCGTGCCAACCCAAACGCGTGACCAGTCGTGCCCGTTGCGCGCTTTCGAAGCCACCGAGATAGCTCTGCAGGTCGTTGCGTGCATTGCGTCCGGACCGACTACCTGCCAGACGCAGCCCCATGTCTACCAATGGGCCAAGTACGTCCTTGCCGAAGTCGCCGGTCATGGTGCGCGCCGGGATGTTCCAGCGTTTTTTGGCGCCGTCGGGGTCGTCGAACTCGACCAGCAGGCCCCAGTTCTGGCCTTTGTCGTCGCGAGTGCGGGCAAGGATTTCCAGAGGCGAGCACACTGGCCGCGCTTCGCCGTCGTCGCCCGCATAAAAGACGCCTTCGGACGTGAGGCGAAAACCACCGGGCATCAGGTCATTCTTTGGTTTCGAGGGACGCTTGGCTGCTGCTTTTACCTTCGGTTCCGGATTAGCCTTGGCCTGATCAGGCTCCGACTTTTCCACAACCAAACCGAACAGTTCACCGCTGCTTTCCAGCTTGGTGAAGTGGGGCGCTGTCCAGCCGTTGGCCAGCGCATCGGCGGCATCGTCGCCGTCGTCCCATTGACCACCTTTGGCGAAGTCAGCGGCGCCGTTCTTCAGCGTGGGCTTGCGCTTGAACACCTCCAGCGCGATGACTCGCACCGACGCGGCGCCGATCTCGCGCAGCTTGTCGGCTACGGTTTTCATGCAGGCTGCACCGCTGACGTCATTGTCTGGCCACAACAACACGTCGCGCCCTTTGAGCGGGGTCAGGTCGGCTTTGTGCCAGGAGTTGGAACCGTTCGGCCAGCAGCTGGCCACATGGCCCGGCATCAGTTCGGCGGCGGCATCGGCAGCTTTCTCGCCTTCGCAGAGAACAACCGGGGCGTCAGCGCGCTGGACAAGTTCATCAAGGCGCAGCAGTGGACGCGGTTCGGGCAGACCCTGCCAACGCCATTGCGTGGTTTGGCCATCGGTGCGCTGACACCATGTCAGGGGTGCAAAGACCTTCTTCGGTTTGCCGTCCTCGTCAGGGGCGAGGTCGAAGCGGTAGAGCGCCATTAGCGGCTGGCCCTGAGCATCACGGTAGATCCACACCTTGGACGGCGCGCCGTGCTGCCGATGCTTAGCCGGGCACTTGTTCATTGCCTCGGCCGGGATCGGCTGAATGGCACTCCACTCAGGCGCTTTTGCCTTGGCAGGCGCTGGCTTCGCGTTGGCGGCGCCGGGCGATACGTTAAGCAGGTCTGCCAGTTTATTGCAGGCTTCGACGTCGGTGCCGCCTTCTAGATAGCGCACCAGATCGATCAGATCGCCGCCCTTGTCACCGGTGGCGAAGTCGGCCCACGTGCCCTTGCTCAGATTGACTTTGAGCGAACCGGCGCGCTTATCGCTGCGGGTCGGGTTGGGAGCGGTGTATTCCTTGCCGCCGTCGACGCGCTTGCCGTTGGGCAGCCAGTGCGACAGGACACGATCAATGTCTTTCAGTGCGACGGCTTTCACGTCGGCGAAGCTTGGGCGTTTTGTGTTGCTGTTCGGGCGCTGGCTCATGTGTCAGCCTTCGGCAGAAACAGTGCGTCGTTGATGTCATCGATCAGGGCTTTGGCCATCTCGCCAAGGTACAGAGCAGGCCAGCTGAAGCGCTCGCCGCTGTCGCTCATGGCGGCGTCGAAGTTGAGCTGGTTGGCGTGATGCTGCAGCAGGGAAACCATCTCCAGTGCATCCTCGACAGGGACTCCGGCATTGACCCGGAACAACTTCAAGTCGGTGGCGTTCACGCGAGTAAATGTGGCGTGCCCCGGCGTTGTGGAGGTGTTCATAGCGCACCGCCTTTCTGCGCGGCCGGAACTGAGGTGTTGTCACCGTGCAAGGTGAGGGTTTTGATAAGGCCGAGAGTGCCGCGCACGTCCCAGAGGACGGCGGCGATCACATGATTGGCGAGGCGCGAAGATTCGCTTTCGAAGTGATCCTCCAGCAGCGTTAGCACCGAGTCGGCGCGATCAATGGCGCAGGTGATGGCGTCGATGGGTACACCGGCTTCTGCTCTTGGATTAACGCAGAGCAGGTCTTCAGGTAGGGCAAAACTCAGGGCGTTGTTCATTGGCCATACCCTGCGGTTCTGAAATCCTCACCTTCACTGTAATGAGTGCTGTAGCAGGTGCATTCAGGGGAGTGCCTATCAAACTTGGCGTGAGGGGGGCATAGCACTTCTACTCGGCAGACTCCGGAGGAGCGGAATGACTCAAGTGCTATCACAGATGTAGCGATAGACAAGCAGCGGCTACCAAGGATGCAGCCGGTGTGGTCTAGCAAGTAGATGATGATATGCTTAGTCGGTTGCATGGCGGTCTGCTCAGATTTGCTTTGTGGCAGTCGAGTCAGTGGTGCAAACACTGACTCGACACTTTCTAGCTTCAGATCCCCCTCGCTTAAAATTTCTTCTTGTGCCTTTGGTGATGTGTCTTTGCTCATCGGGCACCTTCCTTTGCTGCGCGCTCGATCCAGCTCTTGAGTTCGGTCATCAGAATTAGGCGTCGCTTCCCGAGCTTGAATGCCTTCAGCTCACCCAGGGCAATGACTTCGTAAATCCCGGATCGAGTGTGGCCGACCAAGCGGGCAGCCTCTTCAACGCTTACCGAGAGTGGAGGGCAGCTTGCTATTTGCGACATGGTTTTCTCCTGAGGGCGATGATCTGTATTTATCCACGGCAGAAGGTTATGACTACAAAAGATTTTTGTAAAGCAAAATGCTTTACGGTTGCGTCCGGTTGTTGCCGATTGCGTTTTGCATTACGCTGAGGGTCTACAGGAGATTAAGACATGGCAAAGCTCAACACGAAGCAATCGAAGCTCACCCCGGTTTCATTCAGGCTTGATCCAAAGGTTAAATTCGCTGCTGAAATTCTGGCGCGCTATCAACGGCGATCTCTCGCCAGCACGGTGGAGTGGGCTTTGCTGAGATCTCTAGAAGGTAGTGTTCAAGTCGGTGTCGAGGAGGGGGCTGCTGTAACGCTTAACGAGCTAGTCAATATTTCTTGGAGTGAAGATGATTTCATACGAGCTGTGAATATCGCTTTTTTAGTTCCTCATATGGCCACGCATGAGGAGTCTTGTATCAAGGCAGTCATTCTTGCATCGAAGCCACTTTGTTTCACTGATAGCACTAGGCGCGTTTATCATGGTGTCGATAAAGTCAATTTTGATGCTTTATTGCTAATGCGGGAGTTGGTAAAAGAGCGTGCGAACATGCTTTCGGTTTCAGGAGAGCTCAAGCCAATAACTGAAAGGGAGTGGGCAAAAGTTTTCGTGGAGTCGGGTTCTGTTAGCGCCACTTTAGAAGAGTCTGAATCTACAGGGGAAAGTCTAGAACAGAAATTAGAAAACCTTTCGCTAAAAATCTTAGAGCGCGACCAGTATCTGATCAGTCTCCAAGCAGAGTGCAGAGGCTTGAGATCGAGGTGTGAATCGCTTGAAACTGAGAGCACGTGGAATCGAGTAAAACTAAATTAATTCGACTGCTGCGGCCTTTGTAGCCGGTGCTAGGTGAGCGTAGCGAAGTGTCATCTTGATATCCGCATGACCCAGCAGGTCCCGTACAGTGTTGAGCGGTACGCCAGCCATGACTAATCGTGAGGCAAAGTCGTGGCGCATATCATGCCATCGGAATCGCTCAATGCTTGATCGCTCAAGTAGTTTAGACCAAGCACTCTTTACGTCTTCCAGGCGCTCACCTGTCTGACTAGGAAATACATATTGAGAGTCGTTAGAGTTTTTTTTCCAGTCGGTAAGTGTTTTCAAGGCTTCTCTGTTCATCGGTACGTGACGTGTATCATTAGTTTTTGTCGTCTCGCCACTTACGGTTATCGTTTTGGTGTCAAAATTTACAGCTGACCATTTGAGGTTAAATATCTCCCCGCGTCGCATACCTGTATTAAGTGATACAAGAACTAGCGGTTTCAAATGGTCGGTAAATGGTGTTGTTGCTAGGCTTGGCATTAGTTCTTTGTTTCTTTCAGATCGCCATCTATTTGCGCTTTCACGTTCTGCACGCATTTCGTCCTGTCTGGTATCTAAAGCTGCGCGCAAGCGTTTCGTCTCATCGGCACTCAGGTATCGAACCTGTCCAAGTGTATCGACCTTGAGTTGTTTCACTCTGGCGAGCGGGTTAGCACTGATGTACTCCCATTCGACGGCTCGACTGAATACACCACTCATTGACCCCATTTTTCGATTCACCGTCGATGCCTTGTTGCCAGCCTGCATCCAAGAGGTGCGAATTTGTTCCAAGTCGCGCCCGGTGATCGCATCAAGTCGCTGAGCCATGATCTCGTCAAAGTTGTTATCGAGTGTATGGCGGGTTTTTTCGTGGCCTTTGTGGTGTATTACAAACCACGGCATATAGGTGTCGTCGATAAACTCGCGTAAAGAGGGTAGGGCGGCGCCTTTGCGACCTTGCACGATGGCTAGTGGTTCGCCGTGTGCACGCGCGTCTGAAAGGTACTGTGCGGCTTCAGCGCGTGCTTGTTCGAGTGTTAGCACGCCAACTCGACCGAGAGTGGCGTTCTTGTTACGACCCCAAGTGACCATAAACGACTTATGGCCGCTGGGAAGCACACGAATAAAGAGACCTGGCTGCGCAGTGTCGTGTACGCGGTATGTCTTAGGTTCAGCCGATAGGCTGTTGATTAGCTTCTGCGTGATTTTACTTTTCAAGTGGTGCGACTCCATGACAGCAGGGTGACAGCAAAAATGACTATACGGACCTGTTTTAATGGACGCAACCGGACGGACTGCCCAGTAAACAAGGGCTTAGGTCCATGTACGCTGGACTTGCGATGTCCCTCCTAAGGGGAAGGTTGGCAGTTCGAACCTGCCCTGGGACACCATCTGATTCAGGCCTTCCTGGCCATTTTCTCTCCACTGCGTTTCTCTGTGATAGCAGCGTGGCGGCTGAGAAATAATTAAAGCCCCCTTCGAATGATCTGCAGGGGGCTTTTTCGTATTCATCGCTCAATGAAGATGCAGATGGTAGATCTGCTGGAACTCTTGTTGAGTGTGCAATAGCTCCTGTTCTCCCTGCTGCGGTCGTACTCATGAGTGGTGTGATTTCAAAAGATCGATGACTTTGAGGTAAGGGCCGAGCCATCGGCGTTGCCAGCATGCTGAACGCTTGCGCGCTTCTCTGGGCGGGGGCAGTTGCTCAAGTCGATCTGCCGTCATCCCGGGAACATCAACCAGGTACTCGTCGACAATCGTTCTCTTCGTGATCAGCGGCGAGCGGTTCGAGTGATTCTCGGGCGCGGATCTGCTGTGCCTTCCTTTATATAGAGGGGAATTTTAAGTCTTTTGGAGAAAGGCGAAATTAACGGTTGACGGCAGATTCTGGAAGTCTATAATTCGCCCCACTTCCGGCGCAGTCGAAACGGAAAACTCCTTGAGATTCAATGAGTTATACGGTTTTCGATAGCGGGTTGCTTCAGTTCATCGAAGCCTGGAAGGAGTTGGAAGAGCGGTGACGTTTGGCTCTTTTAACGGTTCGATCTTCTCGGTCGAAAGCGGAGAAAAAGAGGTGTTGACAGCAGCGTGTAACGCTGTAGAATTCGCCTCCCGCTAACGAGAGATCGGAAGCGCAAGTGGTTGAAGTTGTTGAAGAATTCTTCGAAAACTTCTGAAAATAATCACTTGACA
>NZ_FYDT01000074.1:0-23747 GCF_900187585.1 Pseudomonas sp. Irchel 3E19 | reverse complement strand
GAAGTTGTGGGTGAGTTCCAGTGCCCGAGCCAGACGCATAAAAAAATCCGATGCCTATTCAGGCATCGGATTTTGATTTCTTGCGGCCAAAGGTCAAGCAAAAGGGCTTAACTGATCGGCATTAGCCTGCCGGGCCCTTTTTGCGTCATTGCGCAGTGCCTGCCTGAAAATCGGCGATCTGCTGCCACATTACAATCGGGTTGGAGTACATCGGGAAGTGCCCGCACTCAGGAATTTGCGCCAACCGCACACCCTGGGCCTGGATATGCGGCAAGTAAGACAGTGATGCATTCTGCTCGCCGTACATGAACATGCGCGGGCATTTCAATCCGAGAAACTTGCCCATCAGGTCGGCGTTATCGGAGAGATCAACCATCGACTGGAATATCCCTCGCACTGCACCGGCACGCACCTTGTGCTTCAAACTCGCGGCATAGAGTGCGCTGGCATAGGCTGGCGCATGCCGCGTGCGCTCGATGAAGGCGGCAAAAAATGCTTCGTCATCCGCGGCAGGATAGTCGACCACCTGACGACTGAGGAAGCAGTCTTCCGGGGCGATATTGCCCTCGATATCGACGAAGCTGAGCACCCTGTTCGGGAACTGATAAGCGAGCATCAATGCGGTCAGTCCACCCATGGAGTGGCCGACCAAATGAAAGCGCTCAAAGCCAAAATGCTCGAGCACCTGCAGTGCCGTCCTCATCAAAAATTCAATGGAGATTTTGGAAAGGTCACTGCACTGGCTTTCCCCGCAACCCGGCGCATCGTAGGCGACGAAAGGATGTCCGGCGAATGCGGCTTGCTGCACGATGTCGGCATAGTCTTCCTTGGTCGAGCCAAAACCATGCAGGAACACGATGGGCGCCAGGGTTCCAGCGCGGTGAATGGCGGCGATGTCCAGTTGGACACCCTCCACTATTAGAGGGAGTTGCGTTTGAATGAAGGGCTCTTGCGAGGACACGTGGATGACTCCTTGAACGAATGGATTGTCGCATGGCGCACAATTTCAAGGGTATCGCGCCTACTGTAAATGACTGATTGGGGAACGCTTTGATACGTCAAACCTATCAGGACTGGGTTCGAAACCGGGCGACCAACTCTTCCACCAGCGGATTGGCCCTGTCCGTATTCCAGGCCACTGCGGTAGTCACGACATTCAGTGGTTTGCTCAGCGGTCGTAACACCACATTATCGGGCGCGAGTTTTTTCAGTGAGGCCGGGACCAGGGCAATGCCTTGTCCATAGCTGACAAACGCAATTTGCGAAGCCACAGAGCGCACTTCATGCAGCACCCGAGGGGAAAATCCGCTGGCCCGGCAGGTCGCGATCAGGTTGTCGAAGTAGACCGGGCTGACCTTGCGGGAAAACATCACCAACGACTCGTTGGACAAACTGGACAGGCTGATCCGCTTGCGCGAAGCCAATGGATGATCAATGGGCAAGGCTACGACCAGCCGATCCTCGGTCAGCGGCAACGATTTGATCGAGGCCCCGAGGTCGCCGTCCAGGCGGGCGAAAGCCAGGTCGATGTCGCCGGCTTCCAGCGCAGGAACCGCTTCGACACTGTCGATCTCCCGCACAGAGACAGTGAGATGCGGGTAATCGCTCTTCAGTTGCTCGATCAAGCCTGGCAATACATCAAACATGGCCGTGGAAATCGCGCCGATGGTCAACATCCCTGACTGCCCCGCCACCGCCTCTTCCACCGCTAGTTCCAGGCGCTCCAGTTGTTCGGCGAATTTGCGCACTGCCGGCAGGATCGCTGCGCCGACGGGGGTCAGTTTCGCCCCGCGTCGCGAACGGTCGAACAGCTTGACCTTGAGAGCCTGCTCCAGCACCTGGATCTGTTCGCTCAGGGGGGGTTGGGACATTCCCAGGCGCTTGGCGGCGCGGCCGAAATTCTGTTCTTCGGCCACGGCCAGGAATAACCAGAGGTGACGAATCAGGCGGAAATTGATCATGATCATTCCATAGGTTTAACGTATCTAATGCTTCTGTGATTAGTAATATACCTATCAAACTGCCTCGTTGACACTGGGCGCCTCCGTCACCACAGGGGCTCTCCCATGACTAACAAGAGTTTGCTGGATCGCTTGGCAGCGTTGGACACCAACACAGTGTCCGATGCGCTCGATTTCCTCGGCTTGCCGGGTGCCACCGTGGGGCTGCGCCCGCTGTGGGACTGTCCGAAAATCGTCGGCCGCGCCAGTACGGTTCTGCTCGCCCCAAAATTCGACAGCGCACCCACGGTGCACCTGATTACCCCGGTGGTTGAACAGATTGCCAGCAACGATCGCGTACTGGTGATCGCCGGCGGAATCGAAGGTATTTCCTGCTGGGGCGACATCCTTGCCAACGCCGCAGCCGGCAAGCACGTTCGCGGCACGGTGATCGACGGTTTCAGTCGCGACATCGACGGCAGCGAAGCGATTGGCTACCCAGTTTACGGCCGCGGCGTGACCATGATCAGCGCGCGCAATCGGGTGGTGCAGATTGATGCGGGCGTAACAATCACCGTGGCCGGTGTCGACGTCAGTGAAGATGACTATCTGATCGCCGATACCTGCGGGACGGTGTTTATTCCCCAGGCTGAAATCGAGAAGGTACTCGACCTCGGCGAGCGGATCGCCCGCCGGCAGGACGGCATGGTGGAAGCCGTTCGCAACGGTCGCTCGGTGGCCGAGGTGATGCATGACACCCAGTTCGAAGCGATCCGCGTGGAGCACGCCTGATGAATCTTGAAGACAAAACGCTGGTCGCCTTGTTTGAAGGCCTGGACACCCCAGGCGTGTCCGATGCAATGGACAAACTCGGGCTGCCCGGCCAATGCCTCGGCGTGGCGCCACTGGACAATTACAGCAAGGTCGTCGTCGGACCTGCCTTCACTGTGCAGTACGTCTCGGCCAGCGTTCCTCCAGGCACTGTGGGTGATTTCATCGAAGACGTGGCACCAGGTGATGTGGTGGTTATCGACAACGGCGGCCGCACCGACTGCACCGTATGGGGCGACATCATGACCCAATACGCCAGCACCCGGCAGATCGCTGCCACGGTCATCGACGGCGTGTGCCGGGATGTCAACAAAGCGCTGGGCGACGGTTACCCGATCTTCAGCAAGGGCCGTTTCATGCGCACCGGCAAAGACCGCGTACAGGTTCAGTCGGTCAACCAGCCGGTGTCCATCGGTACGGCCCGAGTCTGTGCCCGCGACATCGTGGTCGCTGACGCCAACGGCGTGGTAATCGTCCCCCGCGCCCGTGCGGCTGAAGTGGCGGCATGTGCTCGCCAGATCGAATCGATCGAAGCCGACATTCGTGCCCTGATCAGCCAAGGCAAAACCCTTAAAGAAGCCCGTGCCGCACTGGGTTACCACAGCCTGCAGAGGAAAGTCTGATGACCACGCTCCCCCTCCCCCTGGATTTTCATGCGCGGGCAAAAGTGCTGGGCAGTTCAACGCTATATGAAGCGTCCCATCTGCCTTGCGCGGTCGACAGTGCGATCCACCCGATCTGGGACGGCGCCTTCATCTCCGCCCCCGCTTACCCTCTGGAATGTTCGCCGGGAGACAACCTCGCCCTGCACCTGGCGATGGAACGAGTGCCCCGTGGCAGCGTGCTGGTTGTCGGTACGGGTGGTTTCATCGCCGGTTATTGGGGCGAAGTGCTCACGGTGGCGGCCGAAGCGGCTGGCGTGGTCGGGCTGGTGATTGATGGTGGCGTGCGGGATATTGCGGCCCTGAAGAAACGCCAGTTCCCGGTGTTTGCCCGCGGTGTCTCGGTGAAAGGCACGGTCAAGGTCAGTGCGCCGTCAGTGGGGCAACCGTTCAATTTCAACGGTGCCTTCGTGGCCCAGGGTGACTGGGTGGTGGCCGATGATGACGGTGTGATCATCATTCCCAAGGCGGATGCGGCACGCACCCTGGCAGAAGGTGAAGCAAGGGCGAACAAGGAAGCGCAGATGATGCAGGCGTTGACCGAAGGCCGCTCGACCCTGGAACTAATGAACCTGACTGAGTGGAGAACCCGCGCATGAGCGCCGATATCCAGCGGCTGAACCAGCGCCTGGCCAGCGCGCAGCCGTCCGCGACTTACCGAATCATGGACCGGGTGGCGGAGCGTCGTGCACAAGGTGCGCAGATCATTTCGCTGTGCGCCGGCGAGCCTGATTTCGATACGCCCAAGCATGTACGTGAAGCGGCCATTCACGCCATCGAACATGGGCACACCCGCTACACCCAGGTCGCCGGTGTACGTTCACTGCGAGAAGCGGTGGCCGCCAAGTTCCGCCGCGAGAATGGCCTGGACGTCACCTGGCAAGACACCCTCGTCTGTAACGGTGGCAAACAGGTGATCTACAACGCCCTGGCAGCAACCCTCAATGAGGGTGACGAAGTCATAGTGCCGGCGCCGTACTGGGTCAGTTATCCAGAGATGGTTCAACTGTGCGGAGGTGAAAGCAGAATCGTCACCTGCGATGCCGATACCGGTTTCAAGCTGACGCCCGTGGCGCTGGCCGCGGCGATCACCCCGCAGACCCGCTGGTTGATCCTCAACTCGCCGTCCAACCCGACGGGGGCGGTGTACAGCCGGGATGAACTTCGCGCCTTGGCGCAGGTGTTGTTGGCACATCCTCATGTGTTGATTCTGGCCGATGACATCTACGAACACCTGATCTTCGACGATCAAGCGTTCCATACCCTGGCCCAGGTTGAACCACGGCTGGTGGCGCGTACCCTGACCATGAACGGCGTTTCCAAGGCCTACGCCATGACCGGCTGGCGCATCGGTTTTGCCACAGGGCCACGCTGGCTGCTGGAGGCCATGGAAAAACTGCAAGGTCAGCAAACCTCGGGGGCAAGCTCGATTTCGCAACAGGCCGCACTCGCCGCGCTGGAGGGGCCCAAGGACTTCATCCGCGAAAGCCGCGCCGCGTTCCAGGGGCGTCGCAATTTGATGGTGGAGCTTTTGAACGCCACACCAGGTCTTGAATGCGTCAGCCCAGCGGGGGCATTTTACGCGTTCGCTTCCTGTACGGGGCTGATCGGTCGTACCTCCGCGGGCGGTCGAGTGCTGCACACTGACGAAGATGTCGCCCATGCACTGCTCAACGAAGCGAATGTGGCGGTGGTGCATGGCAGCGCTTTTGGCCTCGGCCCCTACATTCGCATTGCCTACGCCTTGGATGACGCTTCATTGCGCAAGGCCTGCGAGTCCATCCGCTCGTTCTGTACCAGCCTGCGTTAATCCGCCGCTGAAAAACCAACCCGGCCATGGCCGGGTTTTGCTGTTTATCAGCTGCGTTAACTCGATGCTTCTGGTAAACAATCGATCACTTTTTTCAATCGAGCCTGAGCCATGATCACGTTCAAGCAACTGGAAGCCATCTACTGGATTGTGGAACTGGGTAGCTTCGAATCCGCAGCCATGAAACTGAACATGTCCCAGTCAGCCATCTCCAAGCGTATTCAGGAGCTGGAAGATGCCTTCGACATGCCGATCTTTGATCGTTCCAAACGCAGTGCGCGTCTGACGGAAAAAGGCACGGAGTTGTTCGAGCAGGCCACGGAGATTCTGCGCCAGCGCGATTACTTGCTTGAACGCATAAGCTCCAAGGAAGTGTTGGTCAGGCGCTTTCGCATCGGCGTCACCGAGCTGACCGCCATGACTTGGCTGCCGGCGCTGGTCGAGGGTATTCGCAGTGCTTATCCCAAAGTGGTACTCGAACCCTCGGTCGAGCTCAGCACCGAACTGGTGGCCAAACTGGAGAACGATCAGCTCGACCTGATCATCGTTCCCGACATCTTTGCCGACGCGCGTTTCGTCAGCACGCCGCTGAGTTCAGTGGAGAACGCCTGGATGTGTGCACCTTCGCTGCATCAGGGTAACGAGATCATGAACATCCAGGCTATTTCCTCGTACACCGTCCTGACTCAGGGCGGCGGCTCCGGCACCGGGTTGATCTATGAGCGCTGGTTTGCCCAGAATGACGTCCGGGTCCACCGTACGATCAAAAGCAACTACCTGATCGCCCAGTTGGGCCTGACCCTGTCCGGTGTCGGCATCAGCTACCTGCCTCGCCAGTGTCTCTCGCCATTGGTGGACCAGGGCCGGCTGCTGGTCATCGAAACCGAGCCTGCGCTGCCTCCCATCCAATACATCGCCGTGCACCGCTCCGATCGTCTTCAGGGCCTCAGTGTCGAAGTTGCACGTCTGGCGGCAGATTGCTGTGATTTCAGCCGGATGGTGATTTAGCTCTTGAAACAAGAAAAAAAGCGATGCTTTTGCATAGATAAATATCGCTAATAGTGCCGAGCGACCTTTCTTACTATGAACGCATAGCCCACAAGGGTTCAGTCGTTCATGGAGGTCGCTATGTCATTGCCCGGTTCACGCATCTACCCTTCTCCACCCCAGGCGCCACGCTCGCTGCTGGACGCTTTTCAGAGCGTCGTCACGCCGCATATCAGCGACAACCTCGGGCGTCACATCGGTGCCCGGGGTCTGACGCGCTATAACCACACCGGCAAACTGGTGGGCACCGCCCTGACGGTGAAGACTCGCCCCGGTGACAACCTCTACATCTACAAGGCCCTGACGCTGATCGAACCGGGGCATGTGTTGGTGATCGACGCCCAGGGTGACGCGACCAACGCGGTCATCGGTGAGCTGATCAAGCTCTATGCCCAGCAACGCGGCTGTGTCGGCTTCGTCGTCGACGGCGCCATCCGCGATGTCGCCAGTTTTGAAGCCACACCGTGCTATGCCCGCAGCGTGGTGCATTGCGGCCCCTACAAAAGCGGCCCAGGGGAAATCAACGTCCCGGTGTCAATCGGCGGGATGATCATCAATCCGGGCGACATCATTGTCGGTGACGAGGATGGGCTGGTTGCCTTCTCGCCCGACCATGCCGAGCAGGTGTTGGTCAAGGCGCGCGAGCATGACGCGCACGAACAGCAGGTCAAAGCCGAAATCGCCACTGGCGCCATCGATCAGTCATGGCTGGACAAGGTGCTGGAAAGGGCCGGACTGGCGAACTGAGTTTCGCTACGAAGCGATCCTGAATTCCCTTTAGCACGTTTTTGACTGCGCTATTTTTGCCGGGCTTTCAGCCCGGTTTTTTTTTGCGCGCACATTTTATACAACGCGAATCAGGCCTCAAAGTTCCATCAATAAAAGCGATCTTTTGACAGGAGTATTTGTCGCTTTTTTTACGGTTTCATAATTATTACTTTGGCCGGACAACACCGACAAAAACAAGGTCCGCCCCATGTCTATGCCTGAAGTCATAAAACCAGCCGTGCGCAGCAAATACCGTTGGGTGGTTGCGGCCCTGATTTTCTTGATCTACACCATTGCCGCCGCCGACCGAGCCAACCTGGGCGTCGCGCTACCGTTCATTCGTAAAGAGTTTGAAATGAGTAATGCCGAGGCCGGCGGGTTGATGAGTTTGTTTCTGCTGGCCTATGCATTGGCACAGATCCCTTCCGGCCTTGCCTTCGGCCGTTTCGGCGTCAGCAAGATCCTGCCGGGCGCCATGGTACTGACCTCATTGCTGACCGGTCTGGTAGGCACCGCCGGCTCACTGTTGGCATTGAAGCTGTATCGCCTGGGTCTTGGCGTCGCTGAAGGTCCACTGCCGATCAGCATGACCACGACCATCAACAACTGGTTTCCTGCACGGGAAAAAGGCACTGCGTCAGGGATCTTTCTGTCGGCGGTCAAGTTCGGGCCGGTGATCGTGCCGCCACTGTGTGCCGTGATCATTTCGGTATGGGGCTGGCGAGAGATCTTCTACTTCTTTGCCGTGCCCGGGATCGCACTGGCAGTCGTCTGGTATTTCATGGTCACCGACCACCCCTCCCGAAGCCGGTTCGTCAACGCAGCCGAGCTCAGCTACATCAGCGAAGAAACCGGCAGCACTGAAGCGACTCGGCAAACCCGCCCCAAAAAGACACCAGCCTGGGTGAGCAAACTCGATCGAGTCATACGTGCCCGCCAGGAAACGCCACTCGAGACCAACCGGCAGGTATTCAGGTCCTGGAACATTTGGGGCTGCGCCACCAGCTATTGCTTCCAACTGGGTGTATCAAGCGTACTGCTGGCGTGGATTCCGACCTACCTGATGACGGTCAAACAGTTCTCGATCATGAACATGGGGCTGGTGTCGGCTGCGCCGTGGGTGGGCGCCGTACTCGGCAACCTGCTAGGTGGTTTCTGCTCGGATCGGTTGATGGGTGGGCGACGTAAACCGGGCATGCTGCTGTCTGCGCTCGGCACCTCGCTGATGATGTACCTGCTGATCAATTCGCCTGCCGACCCCCTGCCCTACGGCTTGTTACTGATGCTGACCGGCGCTGTGCTGAGCCTGGGTTTTTCCTCCTACATGGTTTACCCGATGGGCCTGACCACCAAAAAAACGTTCCCCATCTCCAACGCCATCGTGAACATGATCGGTCAGTTGGGCGCGGCGGCGACGCCGTTCATTACCGGGCTGCTGCTGGACAACTATGGCTGGAACTATGTGTTCGCCTGGCTGGCGGTCGGCTCATTTATCAGTTTCATCCTCTTGCTGACCATTTCCGAGCCTCGGGCGAAATTGAACACCCCGGCTTGAAATGCATTGCGAACAAAGCCCAGCCGCTCATGTGAGCGGCTTCTGTCTGAACATTCTGTCATCACTGCGAGGCGTTACACATGTCCCCCCAAGACAAAGAACTAGTTGCCCTGTTTGAAGGCCTGGATACGCCGGGCGTGTCGGATGCCCTGGATAAACTGGGTCTGCCGGGGCAGTGCCTGGGCGTCATGCCCCTGGACAATTATCGGCAAGTGGTGGTCGGGCCGGCCTTCACTGTGCGCTATGTCACTGCCAGTTGCCCGCCGGGAACGGTCGGAGATTTCATCGATGATGTGGCAGAAGGCGACGTGGTGGTTATCGACAATGACGGGCGCACCGACTGCACCGTCTGGGGCGACATCATGACCCAATATGCCGGGAGCAAACGGATTGCGGCGACCGTTATCGACGGTGTCTGCCGGGACGTCAGCAAGGCACTCGGTGATGGCTACCCACTGTTCAGCAAAGGCCGCTTCAGCGTACCGGGAAGGATCGGGTCGAAGTGGAGTCCGTAAATCAGCCGGTGTCTATCGGCCAGGCCCGCGTGTGCGCCAGAGACATCGTGATCGCCGATGCTAACGGGGTGGTGATCGTGCCCCGGGATCGAGCCCATGAAGTGGCGGCCTGTGCCCGCTCAATCGAAGCAGTGGAAGCCCATATTCGCGCCTTGATCGCTGAAGGCAAATCCCTCAGGGAAGCCAGGTCAGAGCTGGGTTACCACACCCTGCAACGCAAGTCCTGATCGTCTCCCTACGCCCCTTTTCCCTTTGCCCTCACAGCCTGCCCACGACAGTGCAATGTGAGGGCTTTTTTTGCTGTTACGTCCAGGGTCTTTGCGAAAAAAGTGGTCGCCCCTAACGTTCGCATAAACGACAAAGGGCGAGCAGCCACGCCTGTGAATGCTCACTCTTTTATCTTGAATACGCACCGATAACAGGTCAGACCGTCAGCGGTTTTTCTCCGTTGTCACTCTGTACAGGCTGCGCCGCAGCATGACGCTCAGCCTCGTCCTCACTCACCAACTCGCCTTCCCACTTGGCCACTACCGCCGTGGCGATGGAGTTACCCACCGCGTTGGTCGCCGAGCGGCCCATGTCGAGGAAGGTGTCGATCCCCAGAATCAGCAGCAAGCCGGCTTCGGGAATATCGAACTGCGTCAGCGTCGCCGCGATCACCACCAGCGAAGCGCGCGGCACGCCGGCCATGCCTTTGGAGGTCAGCATCAACGTCAACAACATAGTGATCTGCGTGCCGATAGACATGTCGATACCATAGGCCTGAGCGATGAATAGCACGGCAAACGTGCAGTACATCATCGAGCCGTCGAGGTTGAAGGAATACCCCATGGGCATGACGAAACTGGAGATCCTGCGCCTGACCCCGAAACGATCCAGCGCATGAAGAATCTTCGGGTAAGCCGACTCGGAACTGGCCGTGGCGAAAGACAGGAGGAAAGCCTCCCTGATCAGCACCACCAGTTTGAATACACGCCGCCCCAGGAACATCCAGCCGGCAAAGACCAGCATCGCCCAGAGCACTATCAGCCCGAAATAGAAGTCGCGCATGAACACCGCGAATTTCACCAGAATATAGAGCCCGTTGACCGCTACGGTCGCGGCCATGGCCGCCATCACCGCCAGCGGCGCGAGTTTCATCACATATCCAGTGACTTTCAGCATCGCCTGGGAGAGCTCCTCGATGACATTGATCAGCCCCTGGGCCTTCTTGCCCAGAGAAGCCAACGCCACGCCGAAAAACAGCGAGAACACCACGATCTGCAGAATTTCGTTCGTGGCCATGGCCTCGGCGAAAGACCTGGGCACCAAATGCGTGGCGAAATCCTTGAGGGTGAACACCGACGTTTGCAGGTTGGTCGCACTGGTCACCTCTGGCAATGGCAAGCCCAGGTTGTGCCCGGGTTGCAGCAGGTTGGCCATGACCAACCCCACCGACAGCGAAATCAAAGACGCGGTGACGAACCAGCCCAGCGCCTTGCAAAAGACCCGGCCCACAGCGCTTGCGTCGCCCATGTGGGCGATGCCCACTACCAGCGTCGAAAACACCAAAGGTCCGATGAGCATTTTGATCAGGCGTAGAAAAATGTCGGAGATGATCGAGATGTACCCGGCGATCCTGATCGCCGCCGCTTTGTCTGGGAAGTTGAGGAAAATCATGTAGCCGATAAGGATCCCCAGCAGCATGGCGATCAATATGCCTGCCGCAGCCGGTAGCCTGTTCTTCATAACGCACCTGTTGTCGTATTTTCTGGAAAGTAGCCTGGGTAAACGCCCGCGTGATCACGCGACAGCGTTGAAAAGCGCAAGGGCCGCCGCAGTGCTACGGAATGAAAAAGGCAAGTGCAAAGTGCCTGTATCGGCAGGCCGAGGATGGATGCGGGTGGAACAGATCATGGACAGAGGACAGGACGGGGCAAGCCAACTGCAGGAGGCTGTCATACATAGGTGCAACCCTCGGATCTTATAGTTGTGGTTGCGTCGGTTACGCGCTGTACCGACGTAGCCGGAAACTACGCTAGTGCTGCTCCCCCAATAAGAGCCGATCGCGCTCTACCAGATATGCCCAAATGCGATGGCGGCGCGCTCAAAGTCCGCGTTTTCTCCAACGGCAATTTCTCGGTTTTCCCTTTCCCATAATTCGTGGTTATCGCCGCTCACTGCTGCGCCACGCATTCACCGCCCAGCTATACAAAACGGGCATATCTCAAAGACAAAAACGGTAGTCGTCGTTCTCCTTCAGCGCTCCCAGAATGGGTGAAAACACAAAAGCAGCACTGCTTGGGAGATAGGCATGTCAACAGAAGCTGAACAAACCGTGGGACAGGATTGGCAGGAGGACGTATTCCGCGTGCTCAAGGCCCACGACGTCAAACACGTGGTCTTCGTACCGGACGCAGGTCACTCGGCGGCCATCCGCATGTCGTATGCCGACCCGGACATCAAGGCCGTTGTCCTCACCACCGAAGAAGAAGGTATCGGCTACCTCGCCGGCGCCTGGCTCGGCGGTGAACGGGGTGCCCTCTTGATGCAATCCAGCGGTGTCGGTAACTGCATCAATACCCTGGCACTTCAGGTGTGTGCCGGTTTCCCGCTGTTGATGGTGGTCACCATGCGCGGCGACTGGGCCGAATTCAATGCGTGGCAGAACCCGATGGGCCAAGCCACCGAAGCTTCCCTGAACCTGATGAAGGTCATGACCTGGCGCGCGGACGTCCCTACAGAGGTCGCCCCGCTGCTGCACGGTGCCGCGACTATGGCGTTCAACGGTGATTCCGCCACTGCCCTGCTGCTCGGCCAGCGCCTGATTGGAGAAAAGAAATGGGTCAAGTAAGCGCAAACCACACCCTGTGCCGTCGCGAAGTGGTCAAGGCCTTGCTGGCCGACCGCAAAGATGTGCTGGTCGTGACAGGTCTGGGCTCGGCGTCCTATGACGTCATGGCCGCCGGTGACAATGATCTGAATTACTACCTCTGGGCCGCCATGGGCAGCGCCATCACGGTCGGCCTCGGCCTGGCCAACGCTCAGCCGGACAAGTCTGTGGTGGTGATCACCGGTGACGGTGAGTTGCTCATGGGCTTCGGTGCTCTGGCCACCGTCTCGCTGCAAAAACCCGCCAACCTGACCATCGCCGTACTCGATAACGGGCACTTTGGCGAGACCGGCATGCAAGTCAGCCACGCCGGTTTCGGTATTTCCCTGGACCAGGTGGCGAAGACCTGCGGTTTCAGCTGGACCGACGAAATTCGCGACATGGAAGGCGTACACAATCTGCGCGAACGCTTCGCTACCCGCGATGGCGTCAAGCTCGCAACGATCAAGATCAAGGCGGAAAACCCGCCACGTGTACTGCCACCGCGTGATGGTCACTACATCAAGAATCGCTTTCGTGCCGCGCTGGGTTTCAACCCGATCTGATTGCGCCCTACCCGGACCCGGTCACGAAGGGCCGATGCCATGCGTGACGCGTTGAGGAGAATAATAATGACTGACCGCAACTCTGAAGAACTCAATGCCATCCGCGAGGGCGTGCGCGCCCTGTGTGCTGAATTCGATGCCGCTTACTGGCGCAAAATCGACGAAGAAAAAGGCTTTCCGGAAACCTTCGTCAAAGCCCTGACCGACGCCGGCTGGCTGGCCGCGATGATTCCTGTCGAATATGGCGGCTCCGGCCTCGGGCTGGCCGAAGCCTCGGTCATCCTCGAAGAAGTGAACCGCTGTGGCGGCAACTCCGGCACCGTTCACGGGCAGATGTACAACATGTTCACCCTGCTGCGTCATGGCAGCGAGGCACAGAAAAGCTACTACCTGCCGAAACTGGCCAACGGTGAACTGCGCCTGCAATCGATGGGTGTGACCGAGCCCACCACCGGCACCGACACCACCAAGATCAAGACCACCGCGATCAAACGCGGCGACAAGTACGTGATCAACGGACAAAAAGTGTGGATCTCGCGAATCCAGCATTCCGACCTGATGATCCTGCTGGCACGCACCACGCCGCTGGCCGAGGTGAAAAAGAAGTCCGAAGGCATGTCGATCTTCCTCGTCGATCTGCGCGAGGCCATCGGCAACGGCATGACCGTGCAGCCGATCGCCAACATGGTCAACCACGAGACCAACGAGTTGTTCTTCGACAACCTGGAGATCCCCGCAGACAGTCTGATCGGCGAGGAAGGCAAAGGCTTCAGGTACATCCTCGACGGCCTGAATGCCGAACGCACCCTGATCGCTGCCGAATGCATTGGCGACGGTCGCTGGTTTATCGAAAAGGCCAGTGCTTATGCCCGCGATCGCGTGGTGTTCGGGCGCCCTATCGGGCAGAACCAGGGCGTGCAGTTCCCCATCGCCGAAGCCCACATCGAAATCGAAGCGGCTGACCTGATGCGCTGGCGTGCCTGCGAGGAATACGACAGCGGCATCAATGCCGGGGCCAGCGCCAACATGGCCAAGTACCTGGCGGCGAAGGCGTCCTGGGAAGCGGCCAACGCCTGCTTGCAAACCCACGGCGGTTTTGGTTTCGCCTGCGAATACGACGTCGAGCGCAAGTTCCGTGAAACCCGGCTGTACCAGGTAGCGCCCATCTCCACCAACCTGATCCTGTCGTACGTTGCCGAACACCTGCTCGAGCTGCCGCGCTCTTTCTAATAACAAGAGAGATAACATCATGAGCCAGCCCAAAGGCCTCCGTCCGCTCGATGGCATGACCGTCGTCAGCCTTGAGCACGCTATTGCAGCGCCCTTCTGCACCCGACAACTGGCCGACCTCGGCGCCCGGGTGATCAAGGTCGAACGTCCAGGCACAGGCGATTTCGCCCGGGGCTACGACCAACGCGTCAACGGTCTGGCCTCGCACTTTGTCTGGACCAATCGTTCGAAAGAAAGCCTGACCCTCGACCTGAAGCAAGATTCGGCCACTGAGGTGCTGGACAGTTTGCTGGCCACCGCCGATGTGCTCGTGCAGAACCTGGCGCCTGGTGCGGCTGCGCGAATGGGGCTGTCATTTGAGGTGTTACATCAGCGATTTCCGCGCCTGATCGTCTGCGACATTTCAGGCTATGGCGCCGGTGGCCCCTATGAGAAGAAGAAAGCCTACGACCTGCTGATCCAGAGTGAAGGCGGCTTCCTGTCGGTCACCGGCGGCCAGGGCGAGGAAGAAATGGCCAAGGCCGGTTGTTCAATTGCCGATATCGCGGCCGGCATGTACGCCTTCACCGGCATCCTGTCCGCGCTGTTGTTGCGTGAACGCACCGGTGAAGGCAGCCACCTCGATGTTTCGATGCTCGAAAGCCTGGTCGAGTGGATGAACTACCCGATGTACTACGCCTACGACGGAGCACCACCGCCCCCTCGCGCCGGTGCTGCGCACGCCACCATTTATCCCTACGGCCCCTTCCCTGTCGGTGACGGCACCACCGTGATGCTGGGTTTGCAGAACGAGCGTGAATGGCAGCTGTTTTGCGAGAAGGTACTGCTTGCACCCGAGCTGGCCAAAGACCCGCGTTTCTCCGCCAACTTCAAACGTGTCGAGAACCGAAACGCGCTACGGGAACTGATCATTGAATCGTTCGCCACGCTCAATTTCGATGCGGTGATTGATCGCCTGGACCATGCGCACATCGCCAACGCTCGGGTGAACGATATGCAAGGTGTCTGGGACCATCCGCAACTTCAGGCCCGTGACCGTTGGCGAGAAGTCGAAACCTCTGCCGGCCCCATTCCAAGCCTGATCCCGCCCGGTAGCAACAGTGCGTTCGAGCCTCGTATGGATGCCGTGCCGGGCCTAGGCCAACACACCGAACAGCTACTCAAGGAATTGGGGCTGGGGACGGAGCGCATTGAAGAAATGCGTGCCGCCGGGGCCATCTGATTGCAACGAACAACTATTTTCGAGTGAACACTGCCCCATGAAGATCCTGGTAGCTGTGAAACGCGTCGTCGATTACAACGCGAAAGTTCGCGTCAAGGCGGACAGTTCCGGCGTCGACCTCGCCAACGTGAAGATGTCGATGAACCCGTTCTGCGAAATCGCCGTGGAAGAAGCCGTACGCCTGAAAGAGAAGGGTGTTGCGACTGAAATCGTCGTCGTCTCCGTAGGCCCGTCCACCGCTCAAGAGCAACTGCGTACCGCGCTGGCTCTGGGTGCCGACCGCGCCATCCTCGTCGAGTCCGCCGAAGACCTGACTTCCCTGGCTGTTGCCAAACTGTTGAAAGCTGTTGTCGACAAGGAACAGCCTCAGCTGGTGATCCTTGGCAAACAGGCCATCGACAGCGACAACAACCAGACTGGCCAGATGCTCGCTGCATTGAGCGGCTACGGTCAGGGCACGTTCGCGTCCAAAGTTGAAATCAGCGGCGACACCGTTGCCGTGACTCGCGAAGTCGACGGCGGCGCGCAGACGGTTTCCCTGAAACTGCCGGCCATCGTCACCACCGACCTGCGTTTGAACGAGCCGCGCTACGCGTCTCTGCCCAACATCATGAAAGCCAAGAAGAAGCCTCTCGAAGTAGTGACCGCGGACGCTTTGGGCGTTTCCACCGCCGCCACCCTCAAGACCGTGAAAGTCGAAGCGCCTGCTGCACGCAGCGCGGGTATCAAGGTCAAGTCGGTGGCTGAACTGGTCGAGAAACTGAAGAACGAAGCGAAGGTGATCTGAATGACAATCCTGGTGATTGCTGACTATTCCAATGACAAGCAGGGCAACAAAGTCCTGGCCCCGGCCACGCTGAACACCGTGGCGGCTGCGGCTAAAATCGGTGGTGACATCCACGTTCTGGTGGCCGGCGCATTTGTCGGTGCAGTGGCTGAGGCGGCTGCGAAAATCGCTGGCGTGGCCAAAGTGCTGGTCGCCGACAACGCCGTTTACGCCAATCTGCTGCCGGAAAACGTAGCTCCGTTAGTCGCGAATCTGGTCATCGAACAACGCACGATTTACAGCCATGTCCTGACCTCCGCCACCTCCAACGGCAAAAACATCCTGCCGCGCGTTGCCGCTGCGCTGGACGTTGACCAGATCTCCGAGATCATCTCGGTGGAAAGCGCTGACACCTTCAAGCGCCCGATCTACGCCGGTAACGCCATCGCCACCGTGCAGTCGAACGCTGCCGTGAAAGTGATCACCGTACGTGCTACCGGTTTCGACCCGGTGGCCGCTGAAGGTGGTTCGGCATCGGTTGAAGCCGTTGCCGCTGCCCACGACGCAGGCACTTCGAGCTTCGTTGGTGAAGAACTGGCCAAGTCCGATCGTCCGGAACTGACCGCTGCCAGGATCGTCGTTTCCGGCGGGCGCGGCATGCAGAACGGCGACAACTTCAAACACCTGTACGCCCTGGCCGACAAGCTGGGCGCTGCCGTCGGTGCTTCCCGCGCCGCGGTCGACGCAGATTTCGTACCCAATGACATGCAGGTCGGTCAGACCGGCAAGATCGTTGCTCCACAGCTGTACATCGCCGTCGGTATCTCCGGCGCGATCCAGCACCTGGCCGGCATGAAAGACTCCAAGGTGATCGTTGCGATCAACAAGGACGAAGAAGCGCCGATCTTCCAGGTGGCCGATTACGGCCTGGTGGCGGATTTGTTCGAAGCGATTCCAGAAATGGCCGCCCTGGCCTGATCACCGACCGACAGGAGCGATAAATATGAGCAGTACCGATTTTTCAGCCTGGATTGGACGTCGTCAGGAAAGCCAGGACCGGATCAGTTTCACTTTGGTGAAACGAATTGCCGCGACGTTGAGCGAAGTGGCACCGCAGCCTGGCGAACCACTCCCCCCCTTGTGGCACTGGGCGTTTTTTCAGGAATCGGTTACCGCCGACGAACTGGGCCCGGACGGTCATCCGGCGCTCGGAGGATTCCTGCCGCCGGCCCACAACCGCAATCGCATGTGGGCGGGTAGTCGACTTGAGTTTTACCAGCCGTTGAAGGTGGAGGCTGACGTGACCTGTGTATCAACCATTCTCAACGTCGAAGAGAAGCACGGTCGCACGGGTTTCTTATTGTTTGTCACGGTACGCCATGAGTATTTCCAGGATGGCAAACGCGCTCTTCAAGATGAGCAAGACATCGTCTATCGGGAACCCACTCCTCCCAAACTGAGCGGCACCGAAGCACTCCCTGAAGGCCAATGGCAGGCACGCGTCGAGCCCTTGGCGCCCCTGCTGTTCCGCTACTCCGCCGTCACCTTCAATGGCCATCGAATTCACTATGACTGGCCATACGTCACAGAGACCGAAGGTTACCCGGGATTGGTGGTGCATGGTCCTTTGATCGCCACCCTGAATCTGCGTGCCTTTACCAAAGCGCACCCGAACGCGCGCTTGAAGCGCTTCACCTTCCGTGGCGTCCGACCTTTGATTTCGCCTCACCCTTTCGAGGTCGGCGGACGTCTGATCGACAGCGGCAAGGCACAGCTCTGGGCAGGTAATCAGGACGGTACAGCGCAGATCGGCGAAGTCGAGTTCAGCGCGGGAGAAACACCATGAATACGTCCATTGTTCGCTCCGCCCTGTTTGTGCCGGCCACTCGTCCAGAGCGCATACCCAAAGCCATCGCTACCGGTGCGGACCGGGTCATTGTTGATCTGGAAGATGCCGTGCAGGAAAACCTCAAGGAACAGGCCAGGGATAACCTGGAGCGCTTCTTGAGTGACAATCCGGACGCCCCGATTCTGGTGCGAGTGAATGCCCCGGATCACTGGGCCCACGTGGCAGATCTGGAGCTTTGTCGACGACACGCCGCCGTGATCGGAGTTTTGCTGCCCAAAGCAGAAAGCGCGGAGCACGTCCTCACGGCTGCCAATACCCAAAAGCCGATCTGGCCCATCATCGAAAGCGCCAAGGGCCTGGCCGAACTCCAAGCGATTGCCCAGGCCCAGGGCGTTGAACGCTTGTCGTTCGGCAGCCTTGATCTGGGCCTGGACCTGAACTTGACCACCGGCAGCCATGCCGCCGAAGAGATCCTGAGCCACGCTCGATACGCAGTACTGCTCGCGACTCGGGTGGCCGGCCTCGCTCCGGCGCTGGATGGCGTGTTTCCTTCCATACAGGACACCGTCGGCCTGCACAGCACCGTTCAGTTTGCCCGCGAAATGGGGTTTGGTGGCGCGCTATGTATCCATCCGAGCCAAGTGGCGATTATCCATCAAGCGCTAAAACCCGGTCTGGAGGAACTGCACTGGGCGCAACGCATCATGGACGCCGCCAGTTCGGGTGAAGGTGTATTCGTGCTCGATGGGCAAATGGTCGATGCGCCTGTCATAGGCCGTGCACAGGCCATCCTGGCGCGCGCGACCTGACTCGACGGCAGCACTCTTGCGTCGTGCGCGAATTCTGTAACGCACGGACCGTCTGCCTGGACCGTCACTGACAACCGGCAAATCACCAAGCTCCGCGAGACCTTTCGCCGAGCCAAAGATGGGCGAGTCCGAAAAAGACTCGCCTGCCCCTTATGAGGAGCTTTTGATGCGTGCCTTCCCTACAATCCTGGGCGTTACCCTGACTGCGGCCTTAAGCAGTACTCCCCTTATGGCTGCCGAACTCACCGGCACGCTCAAGAAAATCAGGACCTCGGGAACCATCACCCTGGGTCACCGAGACTCGTCCATTCCCTTCTCTTATATTGCCGACGGATCCGGTCAGCCGGTGGGCTACTCCCATGACATTCAATTAAAGATTGTCGAGGCTATCAAGCAAGAACTCGGTATGTGAACGAGCCCCATGAAAGACAGGACACCGTTTCCCCCTTACGATAAGGGATAGGCAAACGGTTATGTTTATGACTAATAGCAACGATAAGAGTGATGAGCTTTTGGGCCAGGAGCGGCGTCGTCGCTGGAGCCCAGAGCAAAAGCTGGCCATGGTTCGAGAGAGCCTTGAACCAGGACAAAGCGTTTCGGTCGTGGCTCGGCGCAACGGCATCAATGCCAACCAGTTGTTCCTGTGGCGCAAGCTGTACCAGGACGGCAGTCTATCGGCGGTCAGTGCTGGCGAAGCCGTGGTACCGGCCTCCGAGCTGAGCGATGCGCTCAAGCAGATCCGTGAACTGCAACGGATGTTGGGCAAGAAAACGATGGAAGCGGAAATCCTCAAAGAGGCCGTGGAGATCGCCCGGTCGCGAAAATGGATTGCGCACTCACCCTTGTTGCCGGGGGACGACCAGTGAAACTGGTCAGCGAATGTCTCGGTGTGGCGCGCTCGCAATTAACGGTTCGAATCAAGCAATCGGTATCGCCCAAGACACGGCGAAGCAGGCCTGTGAACGACGCTGAGTTGGTGGCCGAAATCCAGCAACAGGTCAGCGAGCTGCCCAGCTATGGCTACCGTCGAGTCTGGGGATTGCTGCGTCGCGCCCGTGAAACCCAGCTGCTACCTGCGATCAACGTGAAGCGGGTTTACCGGGTGATGCGTGATCACAACCTGCTGCTTGAGCGCCGGATCAAACAACCCGGCGTGCCGCGTCGGCACGAAGGCCGTATTGCGGTGCAAACCAGCGATACGCGTTGGTGCTCGGACGGCTTTGAGTTCCGTTGTGAGGACGGCGCTAAACTGAGCGTGACCTTCGCCCTGGACTGCTGTGATCGCGAAGCCATCGGCTGGGTCGCGAGCCCGACCGGGTACAGCGGCGATGATATCCGCGACTTGATGCTGGAAAGTGTGGAGAAGCGCTTCGGTGATCAACTGCCTGCAACGCCGGTGCAGTGGCTCAGCGATAACGGTTCGGCCTACACCGCCGAACAGACGCGCCTGTTTGCTCGGCAGATCGGCTTGCAGCCGGTGACCACACCAGTGCGTAGCCCGCAGAGTAATGGCATGGCCGAGAGCTTCGTGAAGACGATCAAGCGTGACTACGTGGCGCACATGCCCAAGCCGGATCGGGAAACGGCGCTGCGTAACCTGGCGATTGCCTTCGAACACTACAACGAGCAGCATCCGCACAGCGCCTTGAACTATCGCTCACCGAGGGAGTTCAGGCGCTTGGCAGTGGCATCAATTTAACTGGGAGTTGGTGTCCGGTTTTGTAGGGGCAAGTCCAGTGAGTAACTGCAGCGGTTCTGGAAGATGCGATGTGTCGAGGTTTCGCACCGCCAAGCTTGAGGGTGAACTCAAATTCTACTTGGCACTACCACAGATCGGCGCCCAGCCATTGCATTGCAATGGCGAGCGGTTATCAGGAGGCCTCGATAATTTGCCAAATGCACTCATGGATCGCTGCCCTCCCCGATTCATCGCTGGTTGCTCGACGCATTTGTTTAGTAATCCAGCATCTGATGTCAATCAGATCGTAAATGGCTCAGCATGGTCGAGCCCAACCACTTGATTACACGCTCAAGCGAGCATGAACTACGCCCATGAGCGTGCAGTCAGATAGGGCGCTTCACCCACGGCCTTGGCAGTGAGCAGGAGTAAAACCCAGCGGTGGCCAAATTCCATTGGCGTGAAGCAGTTGTATAGTCGTGACGCCATCTATAAAACTCGGCGAGGCACTGTGAGGTTTTGCATAAACGCGAGGGCAATTGCCTGTTTACGCACAGCAGCCCCGATTTTTTACGGCAATGCTGGATCACGTACCCTGAGCAGGAATGTTGAAAAGTCGGTAGAGCTGCTCGGCATTCTTACCCAGGTCCGGTGGCTTCATCTCATGAAATCGAACTGGCCCTTGCTGGAAGATCTCGTGTCAATTTTCATCCCGCAAAATACTTAATTTAGTTCCTGAGTTGAAAATACAAACTCATAAGCCCGGCTTTTAATTAGCCTATTTGTGCTTCTCACCTCGTCAATGGATTCCATATTCTGGACAAGTAATGATCCGCCCCCGCTGGGCTCGTGAGGGATACAAATATTCATAAAGAGTCTAGGTGACAACGGCATGAGGCCATAAGCCTTGTACTGAGGCACCGAATCAGTTTTTTCGAAGTACATGGCTGGGCAATCAGTTGTGATGAAGTCCAATTCAGTTTTGTTAACCGAGATCCGCATAATGCAGCCGGCCTTCTCTAACTCCAGACATAACTCATAGGAGTTAATGTACAAAATACATTTCAATAATGCTTGCTTTTGAACGTCGGTGAGAGTGATTTTCCCATGGTTAGACACCAGGTGAAAAGTGGACATGTACTCGCCAACTTCATTGATTTTTTGCTTGGTTCTGAAAATTTGAAAACAGTAAAAAATCAGCAAATGCTGGAATGTTTTCGTCGTTGGAGGATTTAACAAATAGTCCGCTTGACTATTACTAAGTTCCTTTATTTCCGCAGATACTGCCGACTCAATACCTGCATAAGCGTCTTCCAAGTGATGCTTCTTTAGATGCCTGAGTATTTCTTGAGCATTTTTCTTCATCTCCGGAATTTCTTTAACGACTCCGATACCCTTATTTAACACATCATCGGCCGCTTTAAAGAAAAAGGTATCCTGAAGAAATTTTTTTATGAAAGGATTCGTCGCAGATTTTTGTTCGAAGATATAGTTTAACGCATCCCACACCACGGAATCCATTTCAAGATTATAGAAGTAATTCTTAATGGCAATATCTGCAACATCCGACTTTTCAAATGGATGTTCCTCTCCATCTATACGCCTAAGTACATGCAGCTTTTTATTGGTTAGCCATAGTTCTAAATAAAACTTAGATACGTAATGTTGTCTCTTTTTGTTTTTCAAGGTTGATAAGTCAAACAGCTCGTGCTCTTCCATGTAAACTCCCTGCATAATAAAAACCACCTATTATTGCGGTGCTAATTGATAGTCATCGCAATCAAGATTTGGCGGATAGTGAAATGTTTGAGGTTTGTTAATAATGTTAATTGTTGCAGTGATCCTTGGTATTGGGGTTTTCCGGCGCGCGCAGAAGTTCACGTTCGTACCTCGCCGATCAGCCATCCGTGCATATGACAGGCGTCAGCGACTCAAAGTAAGAATCAGCGTTGTCTCCCTGACGATGGGTGAACAGCATCTTCCCGCGGCTCCTCTACCAACCACAAGCGCTTCCCATGCCAGGCCGAAGATAGCTCTCAACATCTACCCGATCTCATGCAATGGCCTTTCGTGTCCAGCTAGCAGGCGAATGACCGCTAATAGTCCGATCAACGCGTCGATGACGCTGCACCAAAATCCAATAGTGACTTTATGCATACTCAGTCACAAAACACCATGCAAGCGCACACCTTACTTCACGCGCTTGAAAATCGCTCCGACTCCATCGCGACTTTGGAGTACCACTTGGTCGGAATTTTTGATTCTCCCATCTCCGGAAATGTCAATTTTCTCAGGACGGAGAGCCAAAATGGGTGGGGTCTCAGCAACTGCCGGGGCATCATCAGACGAGAGGTTCTCAAAAGCCTCCTCAAGAACATCGATCCTACAGAATGTCTGCATTGTCCATGCACCTTGACCGTCCAAGTCTATAAATCTCGGAGCACCTGTGTAGACAGCACCAAAGTCATCGATGTCGGTGACGCTTAACCGAGCGTTATTCAGTTCATCTCTAGCCTGACTCACTGGCCCACCAATGAAATGCTTTGCCATCGCATTCAACCCTAAAAGATAGAATGCATTGGTAAAATTGACTTTCTGAACTGATTTTATTGCTTTGCTTGTAGTACTGACTCGGCTCGGAGCAAGCGTGGCTGAACTATGAGCCGCGCTTGGAAACCGGCCATAAGCAGTAACCAGCCCGACCCCACCCGGATTTACCAACGTAGCCGCGATGATACGGCCTTCGGTGGCTGTACCACCATTAGATAGCTGTGTCAGTCTATTTGAATAGATTTGGCGCTTCCACTCATTCTTAGCGATGAGTCGGACTTCCTTCATCGTTCGAGCAGACCCTTTAGCATCGACTAAACATACATTGCCGGAGGAAGCAAATACAAAGTCGGGTGTAGGGGCTTTGGCTGTGGTCGAACTGGTAGCTTTGAGCGTCGATGCTGGGGAACTTATAGTTGAAACCGCGGGTGCGATGCAGTCTTCCCAGTGACCGCACCATGCATAGCCCTGATCTTGCATCTCCAGGTAAGCCAAGGACGCTCCGATTGTCCCTTTGATACTTGAACCAATGAAGTCTTTAGCATGACTAAAGTTATGATGAAGGAAGATTTTATTAGAGGGCTTAATTCTTGAGCTGGCGAATCGCGGTGTAAGATAGCATAGAGCGACTGCTCCCAACCCTTGTCCAGCCAACTGCCCTCTAAGGCCTACTTTCTGTCCGAGTATTGAAGCGCGAGTAGACGCATAAATAAAGTGCATTGGATCAACTGATAGTGGCGTCCCACCTGGTACCATGGGCTTTTCCCAAGATGCCTTCTTCCGCACTTGCTTCAGTCGATAATGTTCGTACCGTGGAATATCCTTAATTCCGTGGAACCACATTGGGCCGTCTCCAATTGTCTGCGCATGGTGATCTGATGAACATAGGTGACGATGATATCATGGCGCCACCTCGAACAGGATCCCGAGACAGCAGCCATGTGCTAACTCGCTGATCGGCAAACCCCTAAGGATGGTCTGAAGTAGTCACGCTTTTCTGGCTGACTTCAGCCTCCGCTGATTTTGAAAACGGCGAATCGACCAAAACGATCAGATCATCCGCGTATTTCTGCGTTTTTAGCCGCCGCGAGCACCTCG
>NZ_FYDT01000073.1:0-24258 GCF_900187585.1 Pseudomonas sp. Irchel 3E19 | reverse complement strand
AATATTTTGAGTGAATGTGCTCAAGTCACAGAAGTTGAAAAGGTCGCCGAGGTCGAGCAAGTCCTGTTGAACAGACATAAAAAATCCGATGCCAGAGATCTGACATCGGATTTTCGAAGAAGCCCGGCGAGGATTCAAATGCTTAAGTGAGCAGCATTACGCATCTGCGGGGCTTTTCACATCTATCGGATCAGCTGCCTTTGACAGTCTTGCCGTTGACCGTGCCGTCCTGGAGCATGATGTTGTACTCCTTGCCGTCGGTTTCAACCTGTTGCAGGCGAACCAGCAGGTAATCCCAGTCCTTGGCGAACCAAAGGACGGTGATGCGCTTGCTTTGTGTCGGGTCGCGCACGCGCTCGACCTTGATCGCATCGATCTTGCCGGCTTTGGTTTCGACTTTCTCCGAACCCAGTACGCGGAAGTCATAGGTATCGACTTCGCCGTCATCGACCACTTGGTAGCTCATGGTCTTCTTGCCAGCGGCGACGTCATGCTGCAGCGCCAACTGATAAGTCGACTTGTCGACCATGCCACGGTTCAGCGGGATTTTCACCGCGTCGCCACGGTCAGTGCCGGTGACCATTTTGCTGTTCCAGTCGAAATCCAGATCAGCCTTCTTGGCCTTGCCCAGACCGCCACGTTCAAAGTGGTAGGACTGCGGCAGCAAGGTGTCCTTGTCCAGGGTCAGGGTGCTTTGTTCGCTCAGGCTGGCGATCATCATCGAGGCCTTGAAGCTGAGCGTCCAGACGCCGTTGGCACCTTTTGTCAGGCTGCGTTCGGCGGTGCCGCTCATGGGCAACTGCTTCCAGTCGGCGGTGTAGCTGGCGGAGAACGGTTGAAGGTCTGCCGCCTGCGCGAATGGCAGGGTGAGCAGTGCGCAAGCAAAGAGCAGGGCGCGACGCATAATATCTCCTAGTGTCGAATCAAGTGGCCGCTGGCCGCGAGTAACTGGCCGTCCAGTAAAGCACCTTGCTCCCCGAGTGCCAGTCTGCCTTCGGCAAACCAGCGTACAGCCATCGGGTAGATCAGGTGTTCCTGAACATGCACTCGCTGCGCGAGAGTCTGCGGCGTGTCGTGCAACTCTACCGGTAATACTGCCTGTACGACCAGTGGTCCGCCATCGAGTTCCTCCGTGACGAAGTGCACGGAGCAGCCGTGTTCCGTGTCGCCGGCCTCCAGCGCGCGCTGATGAGTGTGTAACCCTTTGTATTTGGGTAGCAGCGACGGGTGGATGTTGAGCAGGCGCCCTTGATAGTGGCGAACGAAGTCAGCGCTGAGAATGCGCATGAAACCGGCCAGTACCACGAGTTTTGGATTGAATTCGTCGATCAGTTCGATCAGGGCGGCATCGAAGGCCTCGCGACCTTCGAAGGCCTTATGATCCAGCGAGCGGGTGGCGATACCCGCGTCACTGGCGCGTTGCAGGCCGTAGGCGTCGGCGCGGTTGGAAATCACCGCAGCGATGCGGACCGGGCTGTCGCTGGTCCGCGTGCTGTCGATCAGGGCCTGCAAGTTACTGCCGGTGCCGGACAACAGCACCACGACATCACAGGTTGCGGACATTAATGAGCCTTAAGGTTCTTCAGTTCAACCTGAGCAGCGCCTTCGGCAGCTACAGCGATCTGACCGATGACCCAAGGCTGTTCGCCGGCTTCACGCAGGGTGTTCAGAGTGATATCAACGTGCTCCTGAGCCACGCAGATGACCATTCCGACGCCGCAGTTCAGCACGCGGTGCATCTCGGTCTCGTCAACGTTGCCTTTCTCTTGCAGCCAGTCGAAGACAGCAGGGCGAGTCCAGCTGGCCACGTCAACCACGGCCTGAGCGCCTTTTGGCAGAACGCGCGGGATGTTGTCGAGCAGGCCGCCACCGGTGATGTGGGCCATGGCTTTGACGGCGCCGGTGTCTTTGATCAGCTTGAGCAGTGGCTTCACATAGATGCGGGTCGGGGCCATCAGCAGGTCGGTCAGCGGTTTGCCGTCGAGCTGGGTGTTTTCGATGTCGGCGCCGGAGACTTCGATGATCTTGCGGATCAGCGAGTAGCCGTTGGAGTGCGGGCCGGACGATGGCAGGGCGATCAGGGCGTCACCGGTGGCGACTTTCGAGCCGTCGATGATTTCCGATTTTTCCACGACGCCGACGCAGAAGCCTGCCAGGTCGTAGTCTTCGCCTTCGTACATGCCAGGCATTTCAGCGGTTTCGCCGCCGACCAGCGAGCAGCCGGACAGTTCGCAGCCAGCGCCGATGCCGGTTACGACCTGAGTCGCGGTTTCAACGTTGAGTTTGCCGGTGGCGTAGTAGTCAAGGAAGAACAGTGGCTCGGCGCCGCACACCACCAGATCGTTGACGCACATGGCGACCAGGTCGATGCCGATGCTGTCGTGCTTGTTCAGATTCAGCGCCAGACGCAGTTTGGTGCCGACGCCGTCAGTGCCGGAAACCAGCACTGGCTGTTTGTAACCGGCCGGGATTTCGCAGAGGGCGCCGAAACCGCCCAGGCCGCCCATGACTTCCGGGCGCGCAGTGCGCTTGGCGACGCTCTTGATGCGTTCGACCAATGCTTCACCGGCGTCGATGTCTACACCGGCGTCCTTGTAGCTCAGGGAGGGTTGCTTGCTCATGATCCAGGCCTTTAGGGGAGGGGATTCAGGGGTAACGACCGAGTTCAGCGGGAACATCGAAATCGAGGGGGCGAATGCCTCACGCGAGTTTCGAGGTGCCCGGCTGTTGCCGGTCTGCGAAGGCGCGCGATTTTATCAGGCTTGAGGGGCAGCGGCCATCCTCACGCCGACGGGCAGGGGCATATCAGCGGAAATTTTTTGCAATTGAGGCGCGTGGGTGTCTGTATAAGGTCTGCTCATTAACCGTCTATCGTTATCACTGTGCAAAAACTTACCGCTGTCGTGTGAATGTTTAGTGCTGGCAGATTGTCACAGTCTGGCTAAATCGGTTCACGCGGCCTGTTCCAGCCGCTCCTGTCGACGGGAATTTTCCATGCGTTTTTGTAAATTGTTGGTTGTGGGTTGTTTGTCTGTGGTCAGCCTGGCGAGTCATGCCGAAAACCTCAAAGGCCTTTATCAAGTGCGTCAGCCGGTCAGCAGTCAGGCGCCGCAAGAGCGTGATCGCGCGACCCAGGCTGCGCTGGACACGCTGGTGTTGCGCCTGACCGGTGATCCCAAGGCCCCGCAAAATCCGGGTTTGGCGGCGATTCGCAAGGATCCGCAGCAAATCATCAGTCAGTTCGGTTTTGACGCCGGGCCGCCGGAAGTGCTGAAAGTCGACTTTGATCCGAGCAGCACCGAACAGGCATTGCGCCGCGCCGGTTTGTCACTGTGGGGCGCCAGTCGGCCGTCGATTCTGAGCTGGTGGCTGAACGACTCTACAGAAGGTTCTAGCCTGGTCGGGGATGGCCAGTCCGCCGCCGCTCCGCTGCGTGCAGCCGCTCAGCACCGTGGCTTGCCCCTGCGTTTGCCGCTGGCAGATCTGAGTGAACAACTGGTGGCCACGGCGCCTGCGCTGGAAGGCTCCGATCCGGCGCCACTGCGCGGCGCTTCGGAACGCTATAACGCTGACGCCTTGCTGGCGGTGCATGCGCGTGAAGAAGGCGGGCAATGGCAGGCTAAATGGCACTTGTGGCTGGGTGACCAAAAAGAGGCGGGCAGTGTGCAGGGCGCCGATCAGGCTGCCGTGGCTGACGCAGTGATGCTCGCGGTTGCCGAGCGTCTCGCGCCGCGTTTCGTCGCCAAGCCTGGCGCTTCGGGCCAGCAGACCCTGGAAGTACAGGGTATGAATCTGGAGCACTATGCGGCGTTGTTGCGGTTACTCGAACCGTTTGGCGTGCGTCTGCAAAGTGTTGATGGCGATCGCATCGTGTATCGGGTCAATGGCAGCGCCGATCAGATGCGCGCGCAGTTGTCGCTGGCGAAATTGCAGGAGTTGCCGGCAGAAGCGCCGGCCCCGGTGGCCGCGCCGCAGCCTGCGGTGGCGGGAGCGGCGCCCGTTGCGCCTCCGGTCCCGACAGCTGCTGCACCGTCGTTGCGGTTTCGCTGGTAAGTCTTTCCTTATATAGAAGCAGTAGGAGTGGTACATGGCCGATACGCGGCGTTGGTTCTGGCTCGGTGGGATTGTCCTGCTTTGCGCGTTTGTGTGGTTGCTGCATCCGATCCTCACGCCGTTTCTGGTGGCGCTGCTGTTGGCGTATCTGTTTGATCCGCTGGTGGATCGGTTGGAGAAGCTCGGTTTGTCGCGCACCTGGGGCGTGATCGCGGTGTTTGCCTTGTTCACCCTGATCGTCACGGCGCTGATGCTGGTGCTGGTGCCGATGCTCGCCAAGCAGTTGCTGCGTTTGTACGAGCTGGCACCGCAGATGCTCGACTGGTTGCAGCACACGGCGGTGCCGTGGGCGCAGTCGAAGCTGGGCTTGTCTGACGGTTTCTGGAAGTTCGACAAGGTCAAGGCGGCGATTAGCGAGCACATGGGCCAGACCACCGACATCGTCGGCGTGGTACTGAGTCAGGCGACGGCGTCGAGTCTGGCGCTGATCGGCTGGCTGGCCAATCTGGTGCTGATCCCGGTGGTGAGTTTCTACTTGCTGCGCGATTGGGACTTAATGATGGCCAAGATCCGCAGCCTGTTGCCGCGTGATCGCGAGGAACGTGTGGTGGCGCTGGCCGGTGAGTGCCACGAAGTGTTGGGGGCGTTCGTTCGCGGCCAGTTGTTGGTGATGCTGGCGCTGGGCGTGATTTACGCGGCGGGGCTGATGATCGTCGGGCTGGAGCTGGGGCTGTTGATTGGTCTGATCGCGGGGCTGGCGGCGATCGTGCCGTACATGGGCTTTGTGATCGGCATTGGCGCGGCGCTGATCGCAGGCTTGTTCCAGTTCGGTGGCGATCTGTATCCGATGGTCGGGATCGTTGCAGTGTTCATGGTCGGTCAGGCTTTGGAAGGCATGGTGCTGACGCCGCTGTTGGTGGGTGACCGAATTGGTCTGCACCCGGTGGCTGTGATCTTTGCCATTCTGGCCGGCGGCGAGCTGTTTGGTTTCACCGGCGTGCTGCTGGCGCTGCCTGTGGCGGCGGTGATCATGGTGCTGGTGCGCCACGTACATGATTTGTACAAGGACTCCGACATTTATAGTGGGGTCGATGAGCCCGAGTTGTGATGGCGGCGGTCAGCCCGGCGGATAGCCGGGTTGGCCCGTGTTTTGCGGGCGATGCTGGCAGGGCCGCGTCAGAGAAACTGTCATAAAACCAGTGTGTTAACGCAAACCTTTGATTTTGCTTGGACTCTGTCGCATTGTGCGCTCAGCTTCACGGGTATAAACTTCGCCAACTTTACACAGAGGCCACTAACGGTTCCTTGAGAACTGTTCAGTCAGCATGAAACCGATTCAGCTGCCCCTAGGTGTGCGTCTGCGTGACGACGCCACCTTCATCAACTACTACCCAGGCGCCAATGCCGCTGCACTCGGCTATGTCGAGCGCCTATGCGAAGCCGACGCCGGCTGGACAGAAAGCCTGATCTACCTGTGGGGCAAACACGGTGTAGGGCGTACGCATTTGTTGCAGGCTGCTTGCCTGCGTTTCGAACAGATGGGTGAACCGGCGGTGTATCTGCCGCTGGCCGAGTTGATGGATCGCGGTATTGAAATTCTCGATAACCTTGAACAGTACGAACTGGTTTGCCTGGATGACTTGCAGGTGATTGCCGGCAAGGCTGACTGGGAAGAGGCGATGTTTCATCTGTTCAACCGTCTGCGTGACAGCGGTCGGCGCCTGCTGATTGCTGCTTCTACTTCACCGCGTGAACTGCCGGTCAAACTGGCGGACTTGAAATCGCGCCTGACGCTGGCGCTGATCTTCCAGATGCGCCCACTCTCCGACGAAGACAAACTACGCGCCCTGCAATTGCGCGCATCGCGTCGTGGCCTGCATCTGACTGATGAGGTCGGGCATTTCATTTTGACCCGCGGGACCCGCAGCATGAGTGCCCTGTTTGATCTGCTGGAACAGCTCGATCAGGCTTCTCTGCAGGCTCAACGCAAGCTGACAATTCCCTTCCTCAAAGAAACGCTGGGCTGGTAAGTCCGGGGCTTTCAGCGGGTCTTGGCATATTTCAGGCGCCAGAAAATCCGCTTTCCTGCACTGGTTGCAGGCCGCGTTTCGATCCAAATGGGCTTAAGCGCTTAGATGTAAACGAGAAACCGGGAAGTCACAAAAAGATCGATTGAATTTGCAAATGAGGTCGATAGCGGGCATAGTCTCGGCTTCTTTACAACTATCAGCCACGGTCGTGCCCATGCTAAAGCGCTTCGCACCCCTCGTGCCTCTCGCACTCGTCACCCTGTTGTACGGTTGTGCTGCTCATTCTCCAGTCCAAGAGCAGCCTCAACAGGTCAAAAATTCTGCCACCGCCCAGTCTTCCGTTATTTACCAGGAAGAGCTGGACACCGAAAAAGAACTGTCGGACTTCAACAAGAAGCCGTACGAGCTTCCGGTGCTGGCCGACAGCATCCTCGAACGCGGCATGTCCCTGATCGGTACCCGTTACCGTTTCGGCGGTACCTCTGAAGCCGGTTTCGATTGCAGCGGTTTCATCGGCTATCTGTTCCGCGAAGAAGCCGGCATGAATCTGCCTCGCTCCACCCGCGAAATGATCAACGTGGATGCGCCACTGGTTGCACGCAGCAACCTCGAGCCTGGCGATCTGCTGTTCTTCGCCACCAATGGTCGTCGCGGTCGTGTCAGTCACGCCGGGATCTACCTGGGCGACAACCAGTTCATCCACTCCAGCAGTCGTCGCAGCGGCGGTGTTCGCATCGACAGCCTGGGTGACAGCTACTGGAGCAAGACCTTCATCGAAGCCAAGCGTGCACTCGCCATGGCGCCGACCGTGGTCACCGCTCGCAAGTAATTCCCCGTTGTCACTGCGTTCGTAGCGACACAACGGTTCTCGGTAACGGAGTAGACGTAGACTTTACAAGGTGAAGTTAAAGTCTTACTTGAAGTTTGCCGCGTAGCCGCTAGAATCCTGAATCTATATTGATGGCAAACCGCCTGCGTGCTAACGCAGGCGGTTTTGTTTTCTGTCCATCCGGCAGAAGCCGCAGCCAGATCAGGAAGTTCTGCTTATGACCATGTCGGCCCGCCTCGCATTGATCTTCTTCGCAGCGCTGCTCAGCGCCTGTGCCAGTCGTACTCCGCCGCCTGCGCCAGTGGTTCGCGCGCCGGTGGTGTTCGGTCCATCCCAAGCCTTTTCTCCTGCTGCTGAAGACGTGCTGTTTCGTGCGCTCGGTCTGGTCGGCACGCCTTATCGCTGGGGCGGCAATACGCCGGATTCGGGATTTGATTGCAGTGGGCTGATCGGCTTTGTTTACCGTGATGCGGCGGGTATTTCTCTGCCGCGCTCCACGCGCGAGCTGATCGTCATGCAGGCGCCGAATGTCGGTAAGGAAGGCTTGCAGACCGGTGACCTGATCTTCTTCGCCACCAATGGTGGTTCGCAGGTCAGTCATGCGGGGATTTACGTCGGGGAGGGGCGCTTCGTGCATGCGCCGGCAACGGGCGGCACGGTGAAGCTGGACAGTCTGTCGAAGGCGTATTGGCAGAAGGCGTATCTGAGTGCGAAGCGGGTGTTGCAGCCTGAGCATCTGGCGCATAACCCATAGTAAAAATCGCAGCAATCCTAATGTGGGAGCGAGCCTGCTCGCGAAAGCGGTGTATCAGTCAACTCAATGGAGGCTGACACTGCGCATTCGCGAGCAGGCTCGCTCCCACAGTTGTTTCAGGTCACATTCAACATCACTTCGTGGCCGAGACTCGCCACACCTTATTGCCGACATCATCCGCCACCAGCAAGCCACCTTGCTGGTCGATCACCACACCGACCGGGCGACCCAGTGCGTTCTCGTCCTTGTCTAGGAAACCGGTCAGCACGTCCACCGGTTGGCCCGTCGGCTTACCAGCCGCGAACGGTACGAAAATTACTTTGTAGCCACTGTGCGGCTTGCGGTTCCACGAGCCATGCTGGCCAATGAATGCGCCTTCCTTGAATTGCGCCGGCAAACTGTTGCCCTCGGCGAAGGTCAGGCCCAATGAGGCGGTGTGCGGGCCGACGGCGTAGTCCGGGGCGATGGCTTTGGCGACCAGGTCCGGGTTCTGTGGCTCGACCCGCACATCGACGTGCTGCCCGTAGTAACTGAACGGCCAACCATAGAACGCACCATCCTTCACTGAGGTGATGTAGTCCGGCACCAGATCACTGCCGATCTCGTCACGCTCGTTCACCGCTGTCCACAGCGCGCCACTGGTAGGTTCCCACGCCAGGCCATTGGGGTTGCGGATGCCCGAGGCAAAAATCCGATGATTGCCGGTGGCCCGGTCCACTTCCCAGATCGCCGCGCGACCTTCTTCCTGGTCCATGCCGTTTTCGCCGACGTTGCTGTTCGAGCCGACGGTGACGTACAGCTTGCTGCCGTTCTTGCTGGCGATCACGTTTTTCGTCCAGTGATGGTTCAGTGTGCCGCCCGGCAGATCGGTGACCTTGATCGGCTGCGACTTGATTTCGGTTGCGCCGGGCTCGTAATTGAAGCGCAGCAAGCGATCGGTATCGGCGACATACAGATCATTACCGACCAGGGTCATGCCAAACGGCGAATTGAGATTTTGTAGAAACACCGTGCGGGTCTCCGCCACGCCATCGTGGTCGGCGTCGCGCAGCAAGGTGATGCGATTCGGGCTCGGTACGCCAGCGCCAGCCTTGCCCATGACTTTCTTCATTACCCAGCCACGAACGCCTTTGCTGTCGTCGGGTTTGGGCGGGGCATTGGTTTCTGCCACCAACACATCGCCGTTGGGCAGCACGTAAAGCCAGCGCGGATGATCGAGCCCTTCGGCAAACGCTGCCACTTGGGTGCCTGCTGCGGCAGTCGGTTTGCCGCCCTCGGGCCAGCCGATCGCCGGGGCGATATTCACCGTCGGGATCAGGGTTTTGTTCGGTTCGGGCAGTTTCGGTGACGGGCCGGTGCCGTCGGTGACTTGCAGGCTGGAGGATTCACCGCAGGCGGCGAGCCCTCCGGCGAGCGCTATAACGAGAGCGAGCTGGGTCTTGCGCATTGCTGATCTTCCCTATGAATGCATTCTTAATCATAGAGGAGCGCGCAAGCCCGATGGTTCAACTGCTCAACCGCGGGCCTCTTTGAACAGTACGGCGATGCCCGGATGATAGTTGCCGGCTTCGCTGCGCAACTTGCGGTAGGCGTAGGGGAAATACCAGGCGACGGCGCAGGTATGTTCCTTTTGCAGGTCGTCGACCATGTCTTGGAGTTCTTCGGGGCTGGCGCTGTGTTGGGCTTTTTGCGGGGCGACAAACAGGCAGCCAAGCTTGAGGTCGCTGGCGAAGCTGATGCGTTTGGCGTCGCTGGTGATCTCCAGCAGGGCTTGGGTCAGGTTGAGGTTGTTGACTCGCGGCCAGCGTTGCGTGGCCTGAATGTAAGCGCGGTCTTCGGTACCCGCCAGGAACAGATCGGCGCGGGCATTGCGCTCGCCTTCTTCGTTCTGCTTGCGGGTAGCGGTCTGTTCCAGTGTCACCATTTCGGCCATCCAGGCCGCCGCTGAAAGCAAGCCGAGGTTGGCTTTCTCGTCATGCCAGTAGGGCGTGTCGCTGTCGCCGCGCACGGCGTTGTAACGGTCGATACAGTCAAACCAGCGTTCCAGCACCGGGCGCAGAAATTCCAGGCGCGGGTTGCTGATGATCATGCCTTGCATGTGGCTCACCTTGTTCTTGTGTGATGTGAGATTGTGGCTCTTTGATATCACTCTTGAGAGTGTGGCACAAGATTGGCGTCAGATAATTGATCGATGGCAGTTATTCGCCCGATGGACCCCTCTTTAATTGACGCTCAACCCCCAACCCTCTAACCTTCGCGGCTTGTTTCAGGTGCTCTGTGACGTGCGTCGACAGAGTGAAACAGGGAAGCCGGTGAGGGTTGTCTGCAGAGCAGGCACAACCACGATCCCGGCGCTGCCCCCGCAACGGTAAATGAGTGAAAACTGCGCCTTGAGCCACTGCTTCGAAAGAAGCGGGAAGGCGCGCAGTCAGGCGAACGCCGCTCATGAGCCCGGAGACCGGCCTGATCCATCCAGCGGCATCACGGTGGGCGATGCCAGGCTTTTTGCCGTCTATTCTTGTGCCTGCCCGCCGTTATCCAGCCTCAACGGAGAGCTCCCCCATGACTGATTCCCCCGAGCGTGACGAACGCCATCTGGCGCGTATGCAGCGCAAAAAAGCCGTAATCGACGAACGCATCGCCAACTCGCCTGACGAGTGCGGGCTGGTGCTGGTGCTCACCGGTAACGGCAAAGGCAAAAGCAGCTCGGCGTTCGGCATGCTAGCCCGCGCCATGGGCCACGGCATGCAGTGCGGCGTGGTGCAGTTCATCAAGGGCCGCAACAGTACTGGCGAAGAGCTGTTCTTCCGCCGCTTCCCCGAGCAGGTGCGCTTCCATGTGATGGGCGAAGGCTTCACGTGGGAAACCCAGGACCGTCAACGCGACATCGTCGCCGCCGAAGCCGCGTGGGCCGTGTCCCGCGAACTGCTGCGCGACCCGTCGATCGGTCTGGTGGTGCTGGATGAATTGAACATCGCCCTCAAGCACGGTTACCTCGACCTCGATCAGGTGCTCAGCGACTTGCAGGCGCGTCCGCCGATGCAGCATGTGATCGTCACCGGTCGCGGCGCCAAGCCGGAAATGATCGAGATGGGCGACACCGTCACCGAAATGGGCATGCTCAAACACGCCTTCCAGGCCGGCATCAAAGCGCAGAAAGGCGTCGAACTTTGAATCAACCACGTCACTGCCCGGCGGTACTCATCGCCGCGCCGGCCTCCGGTCAGGGCAAGACCACCGTCACCGCCGCGCTGGCCCGTTTGCATCGCAATCAGGGGCGCAAGGTGCGCGTGTTCAAGTGCGGGCCGGACTTTCTCGATCCGATGATTCTCGAGCGCGCCAGCGGTGCGCCGGTTTATCAACTGGACATGTGGATGGTCGGCGAACAGGAAAGCCGTCGCCTCCTGTGGGAAGCCGCCGCTGAAGCCGATCTGATTCTGATCGAAGGCGTGATGGGCCTGTTTGACGGCACGCCGTCGAGCGCCGATCTGGCGCGGCATTTCGGCGTGCCGGTACTCGGTGTGATCGACGGCACGGCCATGGCGCAGACCTTTGGCGCATTGGCGCTGGGCTTGGCGAAGTATCAGCCGGATCTGCCGTTCGCTGGCGTGTTGGCCAATCGGGTCGGCACTTTGCGTCACGCACAATTGCTCGAAGGCAGCCTCACCGAAGGTTTGCGCTGGTACGGCGCGTTGTCCCGTGAGACCGGCATCGAACTGCCGAGCCGTCATCTTGGTCTGGTTCAGGCCAGTGAACTGAATGACCTCGATATGCGCCTCGACGCGGCTGCCGCAGCGCTTGCCAGCAGTTGCGAGGTAGCGCTGCCACCGGCCGTGGAGTTTGCCGCGCCTGCAGTCATCACCGCAGAGCCCTTATTAAAAGATGTGCGCATCGCCGTCGCCCGCGATGAAGCCTTTGCCTTCACCTATGGCGCGAGCCTCGACTTGCTGCGAGCGATGGGCGCTGAGTTGAGTTTCTTCTCGCCGATTCGCGACACGCAATTTCCTGAGGCGGACAGCCTGTATCTGCCCGGCGGTTACCCGGAATTGCACCATGTGGCGTTATCGCAAAACACCGCGATGCTCGACGCCATCCGTGCGCATCATGCCGCTGGCAAACCGTTGCTCGCTGAATGCGGCGGCATGCTCTATCTGCTCGATTCGTTGACCGATGTTGAAGGCACGCGCGCTGAGCTGGTCGGTTTGCTGGCAGGTGATGCGGTGATGCAAAAACGTCTGGCGGCGCTGGCGCTGCAAGCAGTGGATCTGCCGGAAGGCTCACTGCGCGGCCACACTTATCACCACTCCCTGACCTCCACTGAATTGACGCCGATTGCCCGGGGCCTGAGCCCCAATGGTGGGCGTGGGGCCGAGGCAGTTTATCGGGAAGGACGGATGACGGCTTCGTACGTGCACTTTTATTTTCCGTCGAACCCGGTGGCTATCGCTGCGCTGTTTGCGCCTGACTCCGAAGCCGCCTTCGCGAGCAGGCTCGCTCCCACAGTTGAAACGGTGGTGACTGAAGAAATGCAATCCCTTGTGGGAGCGAGCCTGCTCGCGAAAGGGCCATGACCGACAACACATTCTCCGAAGCCGAGCGCGAAGCGGTTTATAGAGTCATCGCCGAACGCCGCGACATGCGCCACTTCACCGGCGGCAGCGTCGCGCCTGAACTGCTGCGCCGGCTGCTCGAAGCCGCGCATCAGGCGCCAAGCGTCGGTCTGATGCAGCCGTGGCGTTTCATCCGCATCAGTGATCGCGCCTTGCGCGGGCAGATTCAGAACCTCGTTGAAGAAGAACGCATCCGCACCGCCGAAGCCCTCGGCGAGCGCAGCGATGAGTTCATGAAGCTCAAGGTCGAAGGTATCCATGACTGCGCTGAAGTATTGGTCGCCGCGCTGATGGACGACCGCGAGCGACACATTTTCGGGCGTCGCACGCTACCGGAAATGGACATGGCTTCGCTGTCCTGTGCGATCCAGAACCTGTGGCTGGCGTCGCGTGCTGAAGGTCTGGGCATGGGCTGGGTCTCGCTGTTCGAGCCGCAGGCACTCGCCGACCTGTTGCAACTGCCGGCCGGGGCCAAGCCGCTGGCGATTTTGTGCCTGGGGCCGGTCAAGGAATTCTATCCGGCGCCGATGCTGGTACTCGAAGGGTGGGCGCAGGCGCGGCCGCTCAATGAGTTGCTGTATGAAAATTATTGGGGAGTGAGTCAATGAGTGTGGCGTTGTTGAGTGTCGCTGCAGTGGCGCTGGATGCGCTGCTGGGTGAACCGAAACGCTGGCATCCGCTGGTGGCGTTCGGCAATTTTGCCGGGCGCGTCGAGCAACGTTTCAACGCTGGCGGGCGCGGCTGGCGCAGTCATGGCGTCACCGCGTGGGTGATCGCGGTGCTGCCGCTGACGTTGCTCGCCACCGCGTTTTCCTGGGCGCCCTACGTGGGCTGGATCGTCGAGATTCTTGCGCTGTATTGCGCCCTCGGCATGCGCAGCCTCGGCGAACACGTCGAGCCGGTGGCCAAAGCGTTACGCGCTGATGATCTGGACGAAGCGCGCAAACGTGTCGGTTATCTGGTCAGCCGCCAGACCAGCGAACTCGACAGCACCGCCGTCGCCCGCGCGGCCACCGAATCGGTGCTGGAAAACGGCAGTGACGCGGTGTTCGCCGCGCTGTTCTGGTTTGTCGTGGCTGGCGCACCGGGCGTCGTTCTCTACCGTATGAGCAACACCCTCGACGCGATGTGGGGTTATCGCAACGAACGCTTCGAGCGTTTCGGCTGGTGCGCGGCAAAAATCGACGACGTCCTCAACTACATTCCCGCACGCCTTGTGGCGTTGACCTACGCGCTGCTGGGAAAAACCCGGCTGGCCCTGAAGTGCTGGCGTACCCAGGCGCCGAAGTGGGACAGCCCCAACGCCGGCCCGGTGATGGCGGCCGGTGCCGGTGCGCTGGGCGTGGAACTGGGTGGCCCGGCGATTTACCACGGCGAACTGCATGAGCGTCCGCAACTCGGCGAAGGCGTTCAGGCCGATGCCGATTCCATCGACCGTGGCTGGCAATTGGTTCAGCGCGGCGTATGGTTATGGCTGCTGATTCTCTGCGTGGGGGCTGAATTCTATGCTTGAGCACGGTGGCCGGCTGCGCAAGGCTGCACTCGATTACGGCATCGCCGAGGCGGACTGGCTGGACCTCTCCAGCGGCCTGGCGCCGTGGCCATTTGCGATCCCGGAAATTCCGCTGCGCGCCTGGGCGCGACTGCCGGAAACCGATGACGGTCTGGAGCAGGCAGCGTGTGATTACTACGGCGCATCGCAAGTGCTGCCGGTGGCCGGTTCGCAAATGGCAATCCAGTTGCTGCCGCGTTTGCGTCGGGCCGGCAAGGTTGGCGTGCTGTCGCCGTGTTACGCCGAGCACGCTGAGGCCTGGCGCCGCAGCGGCTATATCGTGCGCGAAGTGCTGGAGCAGGAAGTCGAGTTCTTTCTCGACAGCCTCGACGTGCTGGTGGTGGTCAATCCGAACAACCCCACCGGCCTGAGCCTGACCCCGGCGCGCCTGCTCGACTGGCATGCACGACTGGCCCAGCGCGGCGGCTGGCTGGTGGTTGATGAGGCGTTCATGGACAACACGCCGCAGTTGAGTCTGGCTGCACATACCCATCAGGTTGGCCTGATTGTGTTGCGCTCGTTTGGCAAATTCTTCGGTCTGGCCGGGGTTCGATTGGGCTTTGTGCTGGCTGAGCGCAAGTTGCTCAGATTGCTCGCTGAACAGGTCGGGCCTTGGGTGGTGAGCGGGCCGACGCGGGTGCTCGGTCAGGCATGTCTGCAAGACTTCGAAGGCCAGGCGCGCCAGCGAATTCGCAGCGATGAAGCGAGCGCGCGGCTGGCGCTTTTGCTTGGGCGCTATGGCTTCAAACCCCAGGGCGGTTGCGCGCTGTTTCAGTGGCTGATCACCGAACACGCGCAAACGCTGCACCAATTCATGGCCCGACGCGGCATCTTCCTGCGCATTTTCACCCACAACAGCAGTCTGCGTTTTGGCCTGCCCGCCAATGCCGCTGAAGAGTCCCGTCTCGAACAAGCGCTGCAAGCTTTCGCCAAGGAACCCCAATGACAACCCTGATGGTGCAAGGCACCACGTCCGACGCCGGGAAAAGCACGCTCGTAACGGCACTGTGTCGTTGGGCAACCCGGCAGGGCGTTGCCGTGGTGCCGTTCAAACCGCAGAACATGGCGCTCAACAGTGCCGTGACGGCTGACGGCGGCGAGATCGGCCGCGCGCAAGCGGTGCAGGCGCAAGCGGCGTTTCTTGAACCGCACACCGACATGAACCCGGTGCTGCTCAAGCCCAATAGCGATACCGGTGCGCAAGTGATCATCCATGGTCGCGCCGTCACCAGCATGAACGCCGTCGCCTATCACGACTACAAAGCCATCGCGATGAAAGCGGTGCTGGCCTCCCACGAACGGCTCAGCGCAGCGTATCCGCTGGTGATGGTCGAGGGCGCAGGCTCGCCAGCGGAGATCAATCTGCGTGCCGGCGACATCGCCAACATGGGCTTCGCCGAAGCGGTGGATTGCCCGGTGCTGTTGATTGCCGACATCAATCGCGGCGGCGTTTTCGCCCACTTGGTCGGCACGCTGGAGTTGCTGTCGCCGAGCGAGCAGGCGCGGGTCAAAGGCTTCATCATCAACCGTTTTCGCGGCGACATCGCCTTGCTGCAACCGGGCCTCGACTGGCTGGAACAGCGCACCGGCAAGCCGGTGGTCGGCGTGTTGCCATACGTCATGGATTTGCACCTAGAGGCTGAGGACGGCATTGATCAGCGTCAGGCCGACAAGGCCGAGCAAGTGCTGAAAGTGGTGGTGCCGGTGCTGCCGCGCATCAGCAACCACACCGATTTCGATCCGCTGCGTCTGCATCCGCAGGTCGATCTGCAATTTGTCGGCCCGGGGCAGGTGATTCCTGCGGCTGACCTGATCATTTTGCCCGGCTCGAAGAGCGTGCGCAGTGACTTGGCCTATCTGCGCGCCAATGGCTGGGACACAGCCATCAGTCGTCATCTGCGTTACGGCGGAAAGTTGCTGGGGATTTGCGGCGGTCTGCAAATGCTTGGTGAGCAGGTGCACGATCCACTGGGTCTGGAAGGCGCACCGGGTTCCAGCGCCGCTCTCGGTTTGCTGGCGTTTGAAACGACGCTGGAAGCCGAGAAGCAACTGCGCAATGTGCGCGGGCGTCTGGCGCTGGAAGATGCTGAAGTCAGCGGCTATGAAATTCATGCCGGGGTGACCACCGGGCCGGCGCTCGAGAATGCGGCAGTGCATCTGGATGACGGTCGTTGCGACGGTGCGCAGAGTGTTGACGGGCAAGTGTTCGGCACCTATCTGCACGGCCTGTTCGAATCGCCGGCGGCCAGCGCGGCGCTGCTGCGCTGGGCCGGGTTGAGTGATGTGCAGGAGGTGGATTACCACGGCTTGCGCGAGCGCGATATCGAGCGCTTGGCGGATCTGGTGGAGAAGCATCTCGATACTGATTTGTTGCGTCGGCTCTGTGGGATTTGAGTTGCCTGTGCTGGCCTCATCGCGAGCAGGCTCGCTCCCACATGAGAACGCATTCCAGGGTGGGAGCGAGCCTGCTCGCGAAGGGGCCGCCCGCTTCAACACATAACTTTCAGGATGTCCCATGCTCCAACTGATCCTCGGCGGCGCCCGCTCCGGCAAAAGTCGTCTGGCGGAAAAGCTCGCCAGCGACAGCACTCTGGCGGTCACCTACATCGCCACCAGCCAACCGCTGGACGGCGAGATGAACGCGCGCGTCGCCCATCACCGCGCCCGTCGTCCCGCCGAATGGGCGCTGATTGAAGAGCCACTGGAACTGGCCCGCGTCCTGCGTGAAAACGCCAGTGCCGAACGCTGCCTGCTGGTCGATTGCCTGACCCTGTGGCTGACCAATCTGCTGATGCTCGATGACGCCGAGCGTCTCGGCGCCGAACGCGAAGCACTGCTCGACTGCCTGGCGTCACTGCCGGGGGAAATCATTTTTGTCAGCAACGAGACCGGAATGGGTGTCGTGCCGCTGGGCGAATTGACTCGCCGCTACGTCGATGAAGCCGGTTGGCTGCATCAAGCTCTGGCTGAGCGCTGTCAGCGTGTCGTCCTGACCGTCGCCGGCCTGCCCCTGACTCTGAAAGGACCTGCGTTATGACCCAAACCTGGTGGCTGAACCCGTGCAAGCCGGTGCACGCCGATATCGTCGAACAAGCAGCGGCACGGCAACAGCAATTGACCAAGCCGACTGGTTCGCTCGGGCGGCTTGAGTCGGTGGCGGTGCAACTGGCCGGTCTGCAAGGGCAGGTGAAACCGACGCTCGAGCAGGTCTGGATTGCGATCTTTGCCGGTGATCATGGTGTGGTCGCCGAAGGCGTATCGGCCTATCCACAGGAAGTTACCGGGCAGATGTTGCTCAACTTCGTCAGCGGCGGTGCGGCGATCAGCGTGTTGGCGCGTCAGCTCAACGCGCAACTGGAAGTGGTGGATCTGGGCACGGTGATGCCGTCGCTGGACCTGCCGGGCGTGCGTCACCTGAACATCGGTCCGGGTACGGCGAATTTCGCTCAGGGCCCGGCAATGACTCAAGCACAGGGCGAACTCGCATTGCAGGCCGGTCGCGACAGCGTGTTGCGAGCTAAAGCCGCAGGCGCGCAGTTGTTCATCGGCGGCGAAATGGGCATCGGCAACACCACGGCGGCCAGTGCGCTGGCCTGTGCCTTGCTCGATTGCCCGGTGGCGCACCTGACCGGCCCCGGCACTGGCTTGAATGCCGAAGGTGTCAGCCATAAAGCGCAAGTGATCGAGCGCGCATTGACCTTGCATGCTGCGCAACGGGGTGACGCGTTGCAGACGCTGTTCAACCTCGGCGGTTTCGAGATTGCGGCGCTTGTTGGCGCATATCTGGCCGCTGCACAGGAGGGCGTCGCAGTGCTGGTTGACGGCTTTATCTGCACGGTCGCCGCGCTGGTGGCGGTGCGCTTGAATCCGGCCTGCCGTGAATGGCTGCTGTTCGGTCACCGGGGCGCAGAGCCGGGGCATCGGCATGTGCTGGAAACCCTGAGCGCTGAACCCTTGCTGGAACTCGGCCTGCGTCTGGGCGAGGGCAGTGGTGCGGCGTTGGCGGTGCCATTGCTGCGTCTGGCCTGTGATCTGCACGGGCAGATGGCGACGTTCGCCGAAGCGGCGGTGGCGGATCGTCCGGCATGACCTTGCGTCTGGATCTGCTACGCCACGGTGAAACTGAACTGGGCGGCGGTTTGCGCGGCAGTCTCGACGATGCGCTCACTGAGAAAGGCTGGGCGCAGATGCGCGAAGCCGTGATCGCGGGCGGGCCGTGGGATCGTTTGGTCAGTTCGCCATTGCAGCGTTGCGCGCGGTTTGCCGCTGAGTTGGGCGAGCAATTGAATTTGCCGGTGCAACTGGACAAGGCTCTGCAAGAGTTGCACTTCGGCGCATGGGAAGGGCAGAGCGCTGCGGCGTTGATGGAAACCGACGCCGCGGCGTTGGGGTTGTTCTGGGCTGATCCCTATTCGTTCACACCGCCGCAGGGTGAACCGGTGGGCGATTTTTCCGCCCGGGTATTGGCGGCGGTCGCGCGATTGCACGCGGCGTATGCCGGTGAGCGGGTGTTGCTGATCAGCCATGGCGGTGTGATGCGCTTGTTGTTGGCGCAGGCGCGGGGTTTGCCGCGTGAGCAATTGCTCAATGTCGAAGTCGCTCACGGTTCGTTGTTTTCGCTGACAGTCGAAGCCGACGGCTCGCTCAAGGAAGATCACTGACATGTTGCCGCTGTGGATCGCCCTGCAATTTCTCAGCAGTCTGCCGATTCGTCTGCCGGGGATGCCGGAGCCTGAACAGCTTGGGCGTTCGCTGCTGTTTTATCCGCTGGTGGGGTTGCTGTTTGGCCTGATCCTGTGGGCGCTGAATCTTGTCCTGGCCGGTGCGCCGTTGCTCCTGCACGCAGCGTTATTGCTGACAGTATGGGTGTTGCTCAGCGGCGCGTTGCACCTTGATGGGCTGGCCGACAGTGCCGATGCCTGGCTCGGCGGGTTCGGTGATCGCGAGCGCACGCTGACGATCATGAAAGATCCGCGCAGCGGGCCGATTGCCGTGGTCACGCTGGTGCTGGTGTTGCTGCTCAAGTTTGCGGCGCTGCTGGCATTGATCGAACAGCAGCAGACGATGGCGTTGATCATCGTGCCGCTGCTGGGGCGGGCGGCGCTGCTCGGGTTGTTTCTGACCACACCGTATGTGCGGGCGGGAGGTTTGGGGCAGGCGTTGGCTGATCATTTGCCGCGCAGGGCAGGGTGGTGGGCTCTTGCAGTTAGCGCTTTGGCTTGTGTGGTGATCGCCGGGTTCAAGGCAATCATTGCGCTGCTGGTCGCTGTCGGTGTGTTTGTCTGGTTGCGGCATTTGATGATGCGGCGGTTGGCTGGGACGACCGGGGATACCGCGGGGGCGTTGCTGGAGTTGCTGGAGATGGCGGTGTTGGTAGGGTTAGCGTTGGTCTGATAGATATTTGCAGAATATTCTGGCTTCTTCGCGAGCAGGCTCGCTCCCACATGGGAATGCGGTCAATTGTGGGAGCGAGCCTGCTCGCGAAAGCGATGTCTGAGGCGCAAGAATGTCACTGAAAAAACCCATGTAACTTGATTTAACACAGTCGCAGGTATATACACGCATCATGCTTCCTTCTCAGTGTTTGTGCACCAACCTGCGTCGCGCCGCGCGTGGCGTCAGCAGGCATTACGACGGCGCTCTCGATGGCTTCGGGATCAACGTTGCCCAGTATTCCTTGCTGTGCAATCTGCAGCGTCTGGATCAACCGAGCATCTCTGAACTCGCCGAGGCCATGGGTCTGGATCGCAGCACGCTCGGGCGTAATGTGCGCGTGCTCGAAGGCGAAGGGCTGGTGGCGCTGGCCGAGGGCGAAGACATGCGCAACCGCATCGTCAGGCTGACCGAGATCGGTGCTCAGCGTCTTGCAGCAGCTTTGCCAGCGTGGGAAGCGGCGCAGCAGCGGTTGATCGACCGCTTGGGTGCCGAGAAGCGCGAAACCTTGCTCAAACTGCTGGACGAACTGGCTTGATGCCGGTTTGTTGGGGCTCAAGCGGGTATATACCCGCGACCGGAGAATAACAATGACATCGATGTGGCGTACGTGCGGTTGGGTGTTGCTGGGAAGTGCGCTGATCCTGGCGTTGTCATTGGGCGTGCGCCACGGCTTCGGCCTGTTTCTGTCGCCCATGAGCGCGCAGTTCGGCTGGGGGCGTGAAGTGTTCGCCTTCGCCATCGCCTTGCAGAACCTGATCTGGGGCCTGGCCCAGCCATTTACTGGCGCGCTGGCCGACCGTTTCGGCGCGGCGAAAGTGGTGCTGGTCGGGGGCGTGCTCTACGCCGTGGGCCTGGTGTGCATGGGGCTGTCCGATTCGGCGGTGACGTTGTCGCTCAGTGCTGGTTTGCTGATCGGTATCGGTTTGTCTGGCACTTCGTTCTCGGTGATTCTTGGTGTGGTCGGCCGTGCCGTACCGCCGGAAAAACGCAGCATGGGCATGGGCATTGCCAGCGCCGCCGGTTCTTTCGGCCAGTTCGCCATGTTGCCGGGCACGCTGGGGCTGATCGGCTGGCTCGGCTGGTCCGCCGCGCTGCTGGTGTTGGGTTTGTTGGTGGCGCTGATCGTGCCGCTGGTGAGCATGCTCAAGGACAAGCCGCTGCCGGTGCTCGGCCATGAGCAGACATTGTCTGAGGCCCTGCGCGAAGCCTGTTCGCACTCAGGTTTCTGGCTGCTGGCGTTCGGTTTTTTTGTCTGCGGTTTTCAAGTCGTGTTCATCGGCGTGCATCTGCCGGCCTATCTGGTCGATCAACATCTGCCGGCCACGGTCGGCACCACGGTGCTGGCGCTGATCGGCCTGTTCAACATCTTCGGCACCTACACCGCCGGATGGCTGGGTGGACGCATGTCCAAACCACGTCTGCTGACGGCGCTGTATCTGATGCGGGCGGTGGTGATCGTGCTGTTCCTGTGGCTGCCGGTAACGACGACAACCGCATATCTGTTCGGCATGGCCATGGGCTTTTTGTGGTTGTCGACGGTGCCGTTGACCAACGGCACGGTGGCGACCTTGTTTGGCGTGCGCAATCTGTCCATGCTCGGCGGCATCGTGTTCCTGTTTCATCAGCTTGGCTCGTTCCTCGGCGGCTGGCTGGGCGGGGTGGTGTATGACCGTACCGGGAGTTATGACTTGGTCTGGCAAGTGGCGATTCTTCTGAGCCTTTTGGCCGCTGCGTTGAACTGGCCGGTGCGCGAGCGTCCGGTCGCGCGTCTGCAAGCCGCTGCGAGCGCCGCATGAGTCGACTCTGGCCGCGTATCGTCATTGCCGCACTCGGCGCCGCTTTGCTGGCGTTGGTGTGGTGGGGATGGCATCAGGGCGGTCTGGCGCTGATGCAGTTGGGCATGAGCATTTGCTAGAACGTGGCGTGACGAGTAACGTCGAACTCTGACGACTGCTCAAGGATGTTCGACATGCTGATGCGCTGGTGTGCTGTTCCCGCGTTGCTGATGGCGTTGACCGGTTTGGCTCAAGCGGCTGACTGTCCCGAATTGCTGCAAGGCTCGCTGCCCAAGTTGCGGGCCAAGGAATCCATCGATCTGTGCCAGCAATACGCTGACAAACCATTGGTGGTGGTCAATACCGCGAGTTTCTGTGGTTTTGCCCCGCAGTTCGAAGGCCTTGAGGCACTGCATAAGCGCTTTGAGTCGCAAGGGCTGCAAATGCTCGGTGTGCCGTCCAACGACTTCAAACAGGAATCCAAGGACAGCGCCGAGACCGCCAAGGTCTGCTACGCCAACTACGGCGTGACGTTCACGATGACCGAACCGCAGAAGGTGCGTGGTGATGACGCCACGCATATGTTCCAGGTGTTGGCTGCACAGAGCAGTGCACCGAAGTGGAATTTCTACAAGTACGTGATTGATCGCCAGGGCAATGTCATCGCCAATTTTTCCAGCCTGACCAAGCCCGATGATCCGGAATTCATCGCCGCGATCGAAAAGGCTATCGCTTCAAAACCCCTGAAGCCCTGACTCCGGATAACCCCTATAGGAGCTGCGGCACGCTGCGATCTTTTGATCTTGTTTTTTAAAGTCAAAAGATCGCAGCCTCGTTTCACTCGACAGCTCCTACAGGTCGCACCGGTTTCAGGCATTAAAAAGCCCCGCCTCTGTACACCGAGAGCGGGGCTTTTTAGTGGGCGAGGGGTCAGCCTCGCCATGCAGCATCAGAAGCGGTAGGTCGCGCCGACACCGAAACCGTTTGCCGAGTTTTCATACTTGGAATCGTAGGTCTGGCCACGTGCGTTTTCGTTGCGAATGTTGACCGACTCTTCCTTCAGGTACGAGTAAGCAACGTCGATGGTCAGGTCTTCGGTCGGGCTCCAGCCAGCACCGATGCTGAAGATGGTCCGGTCGCCGGTAGGAATGCGTGGCGAACGGTCGACGTTGTTGGTCGGCGACTGGTCGAAGGTCAGACCGGTACGCAGTACCCATTCCTTGTTCAACTGGTACGAAGTACCCACGGCGTAAGCCCAGGAGTCGTGCCAGTTCTGGTCTTCAGTGATCTCGCCGAACTGGCCAGCCAGCGCCGGTTGAACGCCTGAGTTCTTGACGGTGATCTTCTCCAGCTGGCTCCAGCGGGTGAAGGTGGTACCGGCATACACGTTCCAGCTGTCGTTGATCGCCTGGGTGACCGAGAGGTCGACGGACTCAGGCGTGGTGATCTTCAGCGAAGCGTCGTACTTCTGGCTCGGGTTCAGACCGGCCAAGGCCAGTACACCGTAGTTGACCTTGGTGTTGCCTTCGAGCTTGTAGTCGACTTTCGAGTGGTAAGTCAGACCCACGCGAGTGGAATCGGTTGCCTGTACCAGCAGGCCTACGTTGTAGCCCAGTGCGGTGTCGTCACCCTTGATCTTGACCTTGCCGTCCGGCGCTGCCTGAGTAATCGACAGGTTGGATTCCAGCGAACCGTCGATACGGTTGATGGTCGGGCCGAAACCGATCGACACCTTGTCGTTGAAGGCGTAGCTGACGGTTGGCTGGAAGGTGATGACTTGAACTTCGGACTTGCTGCCGAAGTAGCGGCCGGCAAAGCCGTTTTCGTAGTCTGTAATCAGGCCGAACGGGACGTATACGCCAAGGCCGAAGGCCCAGTGATCGTCGATCGGTTTGACGTAGAAGCCCATAGGTACGGAGGTGAAGGGCACCATGTCGCCTTTGTTGCTGCCGCCGTTAGGGCTGGAGCTACCGTCGCTGATATCGGTTTTGGCGTCGAGGAATGCAACACCGCCAGTCACTTGTTCGCGCTTGAGGCGCGACATGCCGGCAGGGTTGCCATAAACAGTGCTTGCGTCGTCGGCAGAAGAAGATCGCCCGGCGTACCCAGTCCCCATCCCGCTAATGCTGTGTTCGTTGATGGCAAAGCCAGCGGCGAAAATCTGCGTGGATGCCAAGGTAACGGCAAGGCTAAGGGTGGTTTTGAGCATTACTTTTTTCATTATTAGAACTCCTGGTGATCACCGGGGCGAAAATTACCAAGATTTTCGTCCCAGCGCCATAGTCTGTATGCCTTGAGTTAGAGCGGTTTTGTAGGACAATCCGACCAAAATGGCGGCCTGTTGGGCGATGTTGTAAAACCACCCGGTCAGCAAGCGACCTGATTCAGCGGTGAAACACAGGTTTGCCAGGCGCAGGTAAAATCGCGCAGGCGACCTTGGGGCTGGAAGGTCTGACGCCAGATGCGCGCCATGCCGAGCAGATCGCCTGGTTCGGGAAGGGCAGGATTTTGTTCTTCCACCAGCAGCCAGGCGATGGCGGTGGCGTAACGCAGATTGACAGTCAGTTCCAGGTGCGGGCCGCTGAGAAAAGCATGCTGGCTGGCGAGGCCGCGAACCAGGCTGGCACGCTCCGGATCGAGCGCCAGATAGTGATCCCAGAGCGCCTGATGGCGGTGCTCGGCGATGCGGTAGAGGCCGTGGCCTCGGCGGTCATGCAGGGCGGACCCGAGGGCGGACTGGCTGGCGGCGATGCCCAGCAACAGAGATTCGGCAGTTGCGCTGTGGCGTCCCAGATATATCAAAGTAGGACGGATCACATAGCGACACAGTTCGCTGGCAGCGATACCCATAAATCCCTCGGATTTTGTTATTGGGCGGCGATGCCTGAAGGGGGCCTTGGCAGCGGTGGATCGAATCAGGCTCGCCGGAAGCGGATCACGCCGCTTGAGTTGAAGTGTAGTGTCATATTCGCGACGTAAAGGCCTGTTTTTAAAATATTTCCGGTTGCGAGTTATAACCGTTATATCCGATGGTGCTTACGCACGGAGACTGAAAAGTGAAACATCAGGCAATAAAAAGCCCCGCTTTTTAAGCGTAATGCTGTTCACTTAAGCATTTGAATCCTCGCCGGGCTTCTTCGAAAATCCGATGTCAGATCTCTGGCATCGGATTTTTTATGTCTGTTCAACAGGACTTGCTCGACCTCGGCGACCTTTTCA
>NZ_FYDT01000035.1:0-69989 GCF_900187585.1 Pseudomonas sp. Irchel 3E19 | reverse complement strand
TTGGCACCCACCACAGGAAGGGAATCGGGTGGCGTGGGGTGTAAGATCGATCTGGAGGGCATCACCATCAGGCTTGATCGTGACGACAGAAAAGCCCTCCCAAAAAGGAAGGAAAGTATTAATATCGCGCATAAGAACGCCGGTTTGTTAGATGTGTTTGCTCGCACGAACATCATCAAGCAAATCGGCGTTCTTGTTTCTGTGTTTCCCGGGATTCCGTGAAGAACCTTTTTTTTGGGAAGATGCCCGGTCGCTGCACGGGTAAAGCAGGCATGACCGTTCGTCGGAATCAACCGCCTACCTGTGATTTCTGACAGTAGACCGGCTCGCCGCGATGGCCTAGCTTGAAAGCCCGCCAAACGGAAAGGGCAGCATGGTTATGAAGGGATTCTCTGCAACCAGCGTGATCGGGGTGGCCGATGCGCTTATCCACTGGCAAATATTTTTCGTGCTCTGTACCGCAGTCGGTCTCGATCAGGCTGCCAGCAATTTTGCGGCGTTCTGCGTGGCCGCATCGTTCTCGTTTTATGTAAACGCGCTTTACACGTTCGAGCGAGAAACGTCGGTGTTCTTCTACCTGATGTTTACCGTCGTGATGGGCGTGTTGAGTTTCGGCGTGGGCGTGATTGCCGATGCCCGTCATCTTCCTGGCTTGGTGACGGTGGCTGTTTTTTCGCTGATGAATACTTTGTTGGGATACTGCTTTTTCCGGTTTGTACTGTTTCGGGTGCGTCGCACATGAACGTATCAGTGACTGATTGCCCGCCAGCGTCCGAGTCTTGCGTGACTTCACAACCCTTCGTGGTCGATCTGGACGGCACCCTGCTCAAGTCCGATCTGCTGTTCGAATGCGCCATGGCCTTTGTGCGCAGCAAGCCTTTGCAATGTCTGAAACCGCTGGCCTGGCTCACTCACGGCAAAGCGTATTTGAAAGAGCAATTGGCGCAATCGACGGACATCGACGTTGCGACCTTGCCCTACGATCCCGACGTGCTCTTGATGATTGAGGCGCAACGCAACAGCGGCCGAAAAATAGTCCTCGCCACGGCCAGCCACTACTCATTGGCAGTGCGCATTGCCGAGCACCTTCAGGTATTCGATGAGGTTTTGGGGACGACCCTTGAGCGAAACCTGTCAGGGACGCACAAACGTGATGTTCTGGTGACGTCGTATGGCGAGGGAGGATTCGACTACGTCGGTAATTCATCTGACGATCTGCCGATATGGCGCTCGGCCAGGCAGGCCTTTGTCGTCAATCCGTTACCGGGCGTTGCGCTTGCCATTCGGCACTTGGGCAACGTTGTTCAGGTGATCCGCTCTGACGCGACGACATTGAGGAGTTGGTACAAAGCCTTGCGCATTCATCAATGGGTGAAGAATGCGTTGATTTTTGTCCCTCTGCTCGCCGCCCATCAACTGGCCAATCCGCTGCAGCTTTGGCACGGCGTGCTGGCTTTCGTGTTTTTCGGGTTGTGTGCATCGGGTGTCTACGTCCTCAATGACCTGCTCGATCTTGCCGATGATCGCAAGCATCCAAACAAGCGTCATCGACCCTTCGCCAGTGGCTCTTTGTCGATCAAGTCCGGGTTGATGGTTTTTCCTTTGCTTTTGCTGGTGTCCTTCACGGGCGCCTGGATTTGGCTGCCTCGGTCATTCGTGGCGGTGCTCGCCTGCTATTACGTGCTGACACTGGTTTATTCACTGGTGTTGAAGCGGCTGATGGCGCTCGATGTGATTACGCTGGCGCTGCTGTACACCTTGCGCATTATTGCCGGTGGCACCGCTTTTGAACTGGAATTGACTGGCTGGATGCTGGCCTTCTCCATGTTCATGTTTTTGAGTCTGGCGCTGGTCAAACGCTATGCCGAACTGTTGGTCGCGCTGCACAGTGGCATCACCGGGAAAACCGGTGGCCGGGATTACTTTCCCGCCGATCTGGCCATGCTCTCATCATTGGGCGCTGCATCCGGTTATCTCACCGTCATGGTGCTGGCGCTGTACATCCATGACAGCGCGACCACTGCGCTCTATGCACATCCTCGATGGATCTGGCTTGCCTGCCCTGTGTTGCTGCTGTGGATCACCCGGATCTGGCTGCTGACCCACCGCGGCCGAATGAATGACGACCCGGTGGTGTTCGCACTGCGTGATCGCTTGAGTCTGGGGATGGGCGTGTTGTTCTGCCTGATTTTCTGGGTGGCGGCATGAAGTCTTTGCTGACCTCATGGGGAGCCTATCCCCGTACCCCGCAAACCGGCCATCCCTGCCACTGGCAACCTGAAGTGGCGACACAGTGGCAGCAGTTGATCGAAACCCACGGCACAACGTTGCCGTTCGGTAATGGCCGCAGCTATGGCGACTGTTGTCTGGCTGTCAGTGATCATGTGTTGCAGTTACGTCCCTTGAGTCGCTTCATCGAGGCTGACTGGGAGAACGGTGAGATCTGCGCCGAGGCTGGAGTGACCTTGGGCGAGGTTTTGCAACTGGCTATCCCGCAGGGCTGGTTTTTACAGGTCACGCCCGGGACGCGGCATGTCACGCTGGGCGGTGCCGTAGCCAATGATGTGCACGGCAAGAACCATCACCGATGCGGCACGTTTGCCCATTCGGTGGTGAGTTTTGGGTTACACCGATCCATGCAACCTCCGATGGTCTGCTCCCCGACGGAGAATCCCCAGTGGTTTGCCGCTACCCTGGGTGGCTTGGGCCTGACAGGTGTCATCAGTTGGGTGAAGATCCGCCTGCGCAAGATCCAGTCCAGTCTGATCGACACCACGCGGGTGCGCTTTGACTGCCTGAATGACTTCTTTGCCTTGTCCGCTGAACTGGATGCCCGGCACGAATACAGCGTCGCGTGGATCGATTGTCTGGCCCGAGGCAGTGCGCAAGGGCGCGGAGTCTTCACCGCCGGGGATCATCGTGAAACGGGTGCGCTTCAGGCCGCAGTCCCGCGTTCGCTGCACATGCCGATTCGGCCGCCGGTATCGCTGATCAATCCGCTCACTTTGAAACTGTTCAATCGTCACTACTGGAAGCGGCAACCGGCGACCCGACAATGTCAGACGGTCGCCTACAGCCCGTTTTTCTATCCGCTGGATTGTATCGAACACTGGAACCGGATTTACGGGCGCAAAGGCTTCCAGCAGTTTCAGTGTGTATTGCCAAGCGCGGTGGCGCAGGCGGCATTGGCCGAACTTCTCAAAGCTATTGCCCGCAGCGGTACCGGCTCTTTTCTCGCGGTGCTCAAACGTTGTGGCGATATGGCTTCCCCTGGGCTGCTGTCCTTTCCAATGTCGGGCACCTCACTGGCACTGGATTTCCCGCAGAACAATGCTCTGACGGAAAAACTGCTGCCGCGTCTCGATGCCATCGTCCGCGAAGCGCATGGCCGTTTGTACCCGGCCAAAGACGCCCACATGAGCGGCAGTGATTTTCGCCGAGCCTATCCCGCCTGGGAGCAAGTGGAAGCACTGCGCGACCCGGCCCTGATTTCCCGTTTCTGGCAGCGAGTTCTGCGATGAAAAAAATATTGATTGTGGGCGCCACCTCGGCCATTGCCAGCGCCTGCGCGCGACTCTGGGCGGCTGAACGGAGCGAGTTTTTTCTCGTCGCCCGGGATGGGCAAAAGCTGCAGCAAACCTGCACCGATCTGCAGGCCCGAGGTGCGAGCTCGGTGACACCGTATGTGATGGACATCAGTGACGCCGCCGAACACGCCGTCATGCTGGAGAGCTGTATGGCGGCGTTGCAGACGGTAGACATCTGTCTGATTGCCTACGGCTCCTTGCCGAATCAATGCGAGTGCGAACAAAGCGTTGAGGTGGCTGTAAGGGAATTCGCCAACAACGGCAGTTCAGTGATTGCTCTGTTGACGCTGTTGGCTAACCGGATGGCTGTCCAGCGCCACGGTACGCTGGCCGTTATCTCTTCGGTTGCCGGAGATCGCGGGCGTCCTTCCAATTATGTGTATGGCGCGGCCAAAGCCGCGGTTTCCACGTTCTGCGAAGGTTTGCGTGCACGCTTGTACAAGTCGGGTGTGCATGTAATCACCATCAAACCCGGTTTTGTCGATACGCCGATGACCCGTGGGCTGGCGCTGCCGGCCTTGTTGGTTGCGCAACCTGATAGTGTCGCCCGACAAATCGTCTCGGGTATCGAACGCAAGGTCGCGGTGCTTTATGTACCGGGGTTCTGGGCGTGGATCATGTGGTTGATTCGGGCCATACCGCAGCCGATTTTCAAGAGGCTGAATCTATGACCCAGTCGCTGATGTTCTCCGGGTGGCGCTATCGGGTTCTGATCGGTTCAGTGATGTGCTCCGCCCTCGCGTATCTGGCCATTTCCCTGTGGGGCGGGTGGCCGGCCGTGAGCGCGGCAGTCACTCGAGTGGGGTGGTGGACGGGTGGGCAAATCGTCGGGCTGGTGCTACTCGGTTACGGTCTGCGTTTTTTGCGCTGGCAGGTTTATCTCAATGCCCTGCGTCATCCGCTGCCGTGGTGGCCAAGTCTGAAAATTTACTTGGCAGGATTCGCCCTGACCACCACCCCCGGCAAGGCTGGCGAAGCGCTGCGCGGGGTTTTGCTCAAGCGTTGGGATGTGCCTTATGTGCATAGTTTCGCCGCGCTGTTCAGTGAGCGGCTGTCGGATTTTCTGGCGATGGTGGCGCTGGCTTTGTTCGGATTGAGCGGGCATCCCGAATGGCTGTCGATGATCATCGCCTGTCTGGTGCTGTTGGCGTGCGGTGTATTGCTGGTATCCCGACCAGCACTTGTCGGTGCTCTTGATCGACGGGGCGATCAAAGGAACGGTTGGTTTCCCCGTTTGTTGCGTCATGTCGTTCAAGTGTTGCACCACTCCCACAGTTGCCACACCCCACGCCGCCAGATTGGCGCGACGCTTTTGAGTGTTCTGGCCTGGGGGCTGGAAGCGCTGGCGTTTTACTGGATTCTCAATGCCATGGGTGCGGATGTGCCTCTGACGTCCGCGATGTTCATTTATGCCGTTGCCATGTTAGCCGGTGCCATGAGTTTCATGCCTGGCGGGTTGGGCAGTGCCGAAGCGGTGATGGTGGCTTTGCTGGTATCGGGCAGCGTGGCATTGCCGGATGCGATTGCGGCGACGGTTTCGTTGCGGTTGGTGACGTTGTGGTTGGCGGTGGGGTTGGGGGCTGTCTTCTTGATGGGGCAACAGAAGTCGCAGGTTGGATACTAGAGTGAGGCTAGGAATGAGCGGTGAAAAGAATAGAAAAAATTGGTTGATTTATTTGTCGCTGACCGCGGCAGTAATTTTTGGATGCTATTTGAGGTTACGTAATATTGGAGGTGGCGGACTTTGGCTGGATGAAGCATTTAGTGTCGCAACAAGCGACCCCGACAGTAGTGCTATGGAGGTTTATCGGCATACCATGAAGGATGTTCATCCGGCGTTCTATCAAATTGTTTTATGGTTGCATTACAAGGTTTTTGGTTATGCGGAAATGTCCGGCAGGTATCTATCAGCCGTTTTTGGTGTGTTGTTGATTCCTTGTATGTTCTGCCTGGCGCGACAGTTATTTGATAAACAGGTAGGTCTCATTTCGGCGTGGCTGACAGCGATTAATTATTTTTTTGTATATTACTCTCAAGAAACACGGTCCTACGCACTTCTGGTGTTGCTTGTTACGCTTTCGTTTATTTTTTTTATTGCTGCTTTTAATAAGTCTACTGTGCGTAATATTTTTTTGTATACAGTGGTCGTGGCAATGTTGGTCAATACTCATTATTTCGGGTATTTAGCGGTTATGGCTCAAGTGTTGCTTTTTTTTTGTATGGGAAGCAAAGCATGCTTCGATAGGAAGTTATGTTTTAAGTTTTTTTTGAGCGGTTTCTTCGTTTTTTTAACGGTTCTGCCTGGGGTCTTTTATCTGTGGGAGAATCTGGAAAAACGTGATTCTTGGATAAAGCAACCTCCAGACGATTTTTTTCTGAATCTTTTCAACGGTTATTTTAATAATCTCGCGCTATCAGGAGTACTTGCAGTATTGATGATAATTGGGGGTGTTAATTTGGTAGGCGACAACCGTCGAAGAGACACTATGAGAGTTCTGTTTGTCTGGGGTTGTGTCTGTATCGTCGTTCCATATGTGAGATCGATATGGTTTCAGCCGGTGCTGACAGATAGAAATATGATTGGTTTGCTTCCCCCATTGTTAATGCTGTTGGCGTTTTGTATCAGTCTTGTCAAGGATCGAGTCATGTACTGGTGTGTAGTGGTGCTAATTGGCATTTTTTCGATTGTGCCGTTCCATAAGCAAAATGATCATTCCTCTAGCCAAATGCGCGTGGTTATTAAAAATATGGGTGAGAATTGTTCTGGTTGTCTGGTTTACTCTACTTGGCCGAATGAAATGCAGGGATATGCAAAGGTTTTGGGTATGAAACTTAAAATAAGGTCATTGGCGGAGATGGAAAGTGACTTGATGTCTCGAAATCGCTCTGGCAATTTATTCGTTATCTCGGCTCATTGGACACCCGCGCCGCCAGAGGATGAAATGAATAAATATGGATTCCATCTCGCAAAGTTTTCCAGTTTTGGCGATTCATCAATCAACGAATATCGATCTAACCCGAATAATTAGATGCCAGCAACGCTGGAGAGTCAGGGCCAAAAAGTGACTCTTCGGTAAATGAGCACCGCTCAGATAATTTTTGAAGTGTAGATGAACTCAGGGAGGAGAACATGAATTTTAATAAAAGGAAAGGATCATGGAACATATACATGTTGTTGTCGGGATTGATCTTCTTGGGCGCTGGCCTGAGGCTCTACGGCCTTTCTGATAAAGGACTGTGGATGGATGAGTTATACAGTCTGTCTTTTAGTGATCCCGATAATGATTTGGCAACGGTCTTTCACAAAACCGTTGAAGATGTTCACCCACCTTTTTATCAAATAGTGTTGTGGCTGGTTTTTAAGCTGTTTGGGTATGCTGAACTTACCAGTCGCTATTTTTCAGTTGTGATAGGGGTTTCGGTTATTCCCGCTATGTTCTATCTGGGTGAGAAGTTGTTTAGTGCCTGGGTCGGGATCTATGCTGGTTTTCTGGTGTCTGTGAATTTTTTCCTGATTTCTCTTTCTCAGGACGGTCGATCCTATCAGTTACTGGTACTGTTAGTGATTGTGTCGTTTATTGCATTTGTTGATTTAATTGAAAAAAAGAATCTGAAGGGTGTGATTCTCTATGCGCTGACAGGTTCGATGCTGGTCAATACGCATTACTTCGGCGTATTTCCTGTGATGGCTCAAGCCGTACTGCTGCTATACTTTTCATTCAGAAGTGGAATGAAAAAAAAGCTTCTTGGCATGGGGGGTATTGCAGGGTTGTTGATTGCGATGTCGCTTGTTTCGAGTGTTTTTTACATACTTGATAATTGGTCGCGCAATGTTAATTGGATAACAAGACCTGAAGATGATTTTTTTGTAGAAGTATTCATGACTCAGATTGGGCGGGGACTGCTGGCCTTGGTCTATATTTTCTTTTTAGTGTGTGGTCTAGCTGATCTTATGCGGCGAGATGATCGCCGGGATGCGATGGCGCTGCTCTTGTTGTGGTGGGGGCTTGGCATTGTCATTGCTTATGTCAGATCTGTGTTTTATATACCGATACTGACATTCAAGAATATGATTGTTTTTCTGCCGGTAGTCATTTTGTTGACGGCTTATGGTATTGATTTGGTGCGAAATGGTTTTTGTAGATGCGTTGTTTTGGTTTTTGTGTTTGTTATGTCTTTTACTCAACTCTATTCATCTCCGGATTTAAGATCGTTCAGGATTGGTCACGATATAAGATCTCCGGTTTCCAAAATAAAACGTGATCAGGGGACGATGCCTGTTTACTCGCCATATCCTGAATTGATATCGGCTTATTTTAAGGTGTTGGGTTACCCCATTGCGGTGGGAAGTCTTGAGTCTATCGAGGCTAGAATGAAAACAAATAAGACGCCTGTTTGTTTTTATGTGGTCGATATGTGGAATATGGCCATGAATAAGGACTATCAATCCCGCTTCGATGTGGAAATCTCTTCAAATCAAAAGTATGCGGATACGGCACTGATAGTTTACAAAGTGCACGGCGCCATTCAATGCGACGGGACTGCAGCGGGGGGGTAACGGGGGATTTTCAAGACAGGCGAGAGAGCCATTGCCAACCTCACCTTGAAGTTGGCAATGGTCTTGGATTAAGCCGCCACCACCTCGCTTGGCTCAAAACTATCCGCCCGGGCCATCTGCCACATCCGCGAATAGAACTCGCCGTTCACTTCCCCGGTGAGCAATTCCCCCGGTTTCAAAAACACATGCAACTGCGAGAACAGCTTGATCTCGGTCGCCGACATGCGTCGTACCAGATGCTTGGCCGACAGTTGCGAGGGATGTTCCAGCCCGGCAGCGGCGAGCATTTCCGCCAGTGCTTTTAGCGTATTGCGATGGAAGCTGAACACGCGCTGGGCCTTATCCGGCACCACCAGTGCGCGTTGACGCAAGGCGTCCTGAGTGGCAACGCCCGTCGGGCATTTATTGGTGTGGCAGCTTTGCGACTGGATGCAGCCGATGGCGAACATGAAACCGCGTGCGGAGTTGGCCCAGTCGGCGCCGATGGCCAGCACGCTGGCAATGTCGAAGGCGCTGACGATCTTGCCGCTGGCGCCAAGTTTGATCTTGTCGCGCAGGTTCAGACCGACCAGCGTGTTGTGTACGAACAGCAAGCCTTCGCGCATCGGTACGCCGATGTGGTCGGTGAACTCCACGGGGGCGGCGCCGGTGCCGCCTTCCTTGCCGTCGACGACGATGAAGTCCGGGAGAATGCCGGTCTCCAGCATGGCCTTGGCGATGCCCATGAACTCCCACGGATGACCGAGGCAGAACTTGAAACCCACCGGTTTGCCACCGGACAGTTCACGCAGTTGCTGGATGAACTGCATCATTTCCAGCGGCGTGGAAAAGGCGCTGTGACGTGACGGCGAGACGCAGTCTTCACCCATCATGATGCCGCGGGTTTCAGCGATTTCCCGGGTGACTTTGTGCTTGGGCAGAATGCCGCCGTGACCGGGTTTGGCGCCCTGGCTCATCTTGATTTCGATCATCCGCACTTGCGGGTTCTGCGCCTGCGCGGCAAAGCGTTCCGGGTCGAAGCGGCCATCGCTGGTGCGGCAACCGAAATAGCCGCTGCCCAGCTCCCAAGTCAGGTCGCCGCCGTGTTCGCGGTGATACGGGCTGATGCTGCCTTCGCCGGTGTCGTGGGCAAAGTTGCCGAGTTTCGCGCCCTGGTTCAACGCACGGATGGCGTTGGCGCTGAGCGAGCCGAAGCTCATCGCCGAGATATTGAACACCGAGGCCGAGTACGGCTGGGTGCACTGCGGGCCGCCAACGGTGACGCGGAAACTGCTCGGGTCGCTCAATGGCGCCGGGCGCATCGAATGGCCGATGAACTCAAATCCGGATTGGTAGACATCGATCAGCGTGCCGAACGGTTTGTCGGCGCTTTCATTTTTCGCCCGCGAATACACCAGCGAGCGCTGGGCACGGGAGAAGGGCAGGGCATCGCTGTCGGATTCGAGCAGGTATTGGCGGATCTCCGGGCGGATGCCTTCGACCAGATAACGGATGTTGCCCAGGATCGGGTAATTGCGCCGCACCGCGTGGGGGCTCTGCAGCAGGTCGAACACACCGATCAGGCTCAACACGCCGGTCACCGCAGTGATTGGCCACAGCCAGTCGTGTTCGAGAAAAGGCAGGCTGGCGAGGGTGAACATCACGCAGACGGCAAAGAAGGCGTAGCGGCTCAGGAGTGACAGGCTCATACGGTTTCCTTGGTTCGGACTCAGTTGTTTTCAGCGAGGGACCAGGGGATGGGCAAAATCCCTGTGGGAGCGAGCCTGCTCGCGATAGCGGCCTGTCAGTAGAGAAATTATTGTCTGATACGACGCCATCGCGAGCAGGCTCGCTCCCACAAAAAGCCTCTCCACTAAATGTTCAGGCGTTTTGTGCCTGGAGAAAAATCGAAAACAGCTCGGACTGGGACTTGATCCCCAGCTTGCTGTACATGTGTTTCTTATGGACTTTCACGGTTTCTACGGAGATTTCCAGCTTACGGGCGATTTCTTTGCTGGAGCAACCGCTGAGCATCAAGCGGCCGACGTCCAGTTCCCGGGCGGTCAGTTGCGCGCCCTTGAGTTGTTGCACCGAGGCCTCCAGTTGCACGCGCCAATCTGTGGGGGCGGGTGACGCCGAGAGGGCCACGGTCTCGTTGATCTCGTACGGCAGGCGCTGGCGCAACAGGCCCAATACCCACGGCTGGATCAATGACAGCAAAGCGATCTGCTCGCCAGTGAAAGGTTTTTCACTGCCCAGTGACAGGCACAACGTGCGCTCGCCTTCGAGTTGGCAATTGAACTGGATTTCGTCGGCGACCACATTCAGACGAAAGTATCGCTGGTAATACTCGGTCAGCTCGAAATGCTCCGGTGCCACTTCCCAGAGGCGATACAGCCCGGTGCGCGATTGCTCGCGGCAGGCGATGTAGAACGGGTCGAGCAGGTACAGGCCGCGCAGGTAATCCTGAAACAACGGGTCAGGGCTGCCGTCTTCGCCGGGGCATTCGGCAAAGACCTGCGGGTGTTGGTCGGCGCTGAACAGCAGTGCGACCCAGCTATCGAACGGCACGTACTGGTCGAGCAGGCGCACCAGTTGCGCCCAGAAATTGGGCTTGTCCAGCGCATCGATCAGTTGCCCGACGGCGCGGTGCCAGGTGATGTCGTCCAACGAAAGTGTCATCGATCTACCCCTATCGGGTTACCCCGGCCGCGTGATTCCCCGACCGGTCGCAGCTGAGCATACTGGCCCACAGACAGCCACCGGGCAATCCTTCAGCGCCCGACCAAGAGAACAAGGACTCCTGATGAAAGTCGAACTCGCCCAACTGGCGGGCCGTGACAATGGCACCGCGTACAACCTTCAGCGCGCCCTCGCCGCGATTGCCGCGTGCGCGGCCGACACGCAACTGATCGTATTCCCGGAAACCCACCTGATGGGCTTCCCCACCGCCGACACTGTTGCGCAGACATCCGAAGCGGTGGACGGCCCGACCGTCAGCGCCGTGCTGGCAGCGGCTCGCGAACGCAACATCGCCGTGGTGATCGGCATGGCCGAAAACGACAACGGCCGGTTCTACAACACCACGCTGCTGATCACCCCCGACGGCATCGCCCTGAAATACCGCAAGACGCATTTGTGGGCTTCGGATCGAGGTGTGTTCGAGGCGGGTGACCGTTTTGCCACTTGCCTGTGGAACGGTGTGCGGGTGGGGCTGCTGATCTGCTACGACATCGAGTTCCCGGAAACTGCCCGCGCCTTGGCGCAACTGGGCGCCGAGTTGCTGATCGTCACCAACGGCAACATGGACCCCTACGCATCGACTCATCGCACGGCGATCACCGCACGTGCCCAGGAGAATCAGGCGTTTGCGCTGATGGTCAATCGCGTGGAGGCGGGGGATGACGGCTTGATGTTTGCCGGCGGCAGCGCGCTGGTCGATCCGCTGGGGACGTTGCTGTTCGAGGCGGGGCGTGAGGAAGGGCAGTTCACGGTTGAGCTGGATTTCAGCCAGTTGGAGATAGCGCGCAAGGATTACCGCTATCTGGATGATCAGCGCCTGACGTTGCCGGGGGAAGTGGTGGACTACGTCTGTGGATTGCGCGAGTTGCTGATTCCTACGCGCTGATCCGGATTTTGCGTCGCTCGGGCTGACGCCTTCGCGGGCAAGCCCGCTCCCACAGTGTCCGTGGTGGATACAAATGTGATGTACACCCCAAATCCCTGTGTGAGCGGGCTTGCCCGCGAAGAGGCCCGTCTAGACGACGCACATCGTTGAACACAAAAAAACAACGAAACACGGTTTCCGTCGCCAGCCGCCGGAAATGGATTTCCAGGAAGCCTCCTGATTCGCTTTCCTGCTCGGGGTTGGCGTTCGGCTTGGCGCGTGTGATGCTTGCGGCTTTTGCGCCAAGGGTTTTTCGTATGCCAGGTTCTTCCACCCTCCGTATCGCCGCCGCCCTGTTGCTCAACGCCGATGGCCAGACCTTGTTGGTGCGCAAGCGCGGCACCACAGCGTTCATGCAACCGGGCGGCAAGATCGAGGCGCATGAGTGGCCGGTGCAGGCGCTGGCCCGTGAGCTGGAGGAAGAGCTGGGGCTGGAGATCGACCCCACGCAGGCGACTTTCCTCGGGCAGTTCTGCGCGCCTGCTGCCAACGAACCGGGATTCATTGTTCAGGCTGAAATCTTTCAACTGAGCATCGACAGCAGCGTCTCCCCGGCGGCTGAAATCGAAGAAGTGATCTGGATCGACCCGGCCACCGACGGCGATGTCGAACTGGCGCCATTGACACGCGACCTGATCCTGCCGTTTTATCGAGCCTCGCTCACCGCCATCGCTTGATCATCCACGCAAAGGACTTTGCCATGATCCCGCTTCAAGACCTGCTGATCTTCGCCGCCGCCGCGTTGCTGATGGTGCTGACGCCGGGGCCGAACATGATCTACCTGATCTCGCGTTCGATCTGTCAGGGGCGCAAGGCCGGGGTGACATCCTTGCTCGGCGTGGTGGCCGGTTTCTTTGTGCATATGTTCGCGGCGGCGGCCGGTTTGACTGCGGTGTTTCTCGCCGTGCCGATGGCTTATGAAGTGTTGAAGTGGGCCGGTGCGCTGTACCTGCTGTGGCTGGCCTGGCAAGCGGTGAAACCCGGCGCACGTTCGCCGTTCGAAGCGCAGCAATTGCCGCCGGATTCATCACGCAAACTGATCACCATGGGCTTTCTTACCAGCGCCCTGAACCCGAAAATTGCGGTGTTCTACCTCTCGGTGTTTCCGCAATTCATCACACCCGAACATGGCTCGGTGTTCACCCAAAGCATCATCCTTGGCCTGACCCAGATCAGCGTCAGTTTTTGCGTCAATTTGCTGATTGCGCTGTTCGCGGCAGGCATTGCTTCGTGGTTTGTGCGCAACCCGACGTGGCTGGCGCTGCAGCGTTATTTCATGGGCATGGTGCTCGGCGGTCTGGCCGTGCGGTTGATGCTTGAACCGCGGCGAGGCGCTTGAGATGTGGATCGAACGGCTGGACGCCAGCCATGCCCTGGCCTACCGCGAGCTGATGCTCGAAGCCTACGACCGTCATCCTCAGGCGTTCACCTCCAGCGTGCGTGAGCGGGCAGTGATGCCGCTGAGTTGGTGGGAAGGCCGATTGACCAGCAAACTCGACGTGGTGCTCGGCGCGTTTGCAGACGGCAGATTGGCAGGCATCGTCGGCCTGGCGTTCGAACCGCGAGAGAAGGCCAGGCACAAGGCAACGCTGTTTGGTATGTACGTGTCGGCTGATTTTCGTCAGCACGGATTAGGCTTCGAGCTGGTGCAGGCAGCTGTGAGCGAAGCTCAAAACCACCCGGAGCTGAAACTCATCCAGTTGACCGTCACGGCCGGCAACGACGCCGCGTTCAAGCTCTACCAACGCTGCGGCTTCATCCAGTTCGGCCTCGAACCTTTGGCCGTGCGGGTGGGTGAAGATTACTTCGACAAGATCCACATGTGGCGTGAACTCTCCCACGCATAAGAGCAAAAGATCGCAGCCTGCGGCCGCTCCTACACAGGGCGTGCGTATCCGCAAATCTGTTGGGGCTGCCGCAGGCTGCGATCTGTTGATCTGGATTGTCAGCGCACCGCGCTGACGCCATCCAGGGTCGAGAACGATGTGTCCTTGGCCGTCAGCAGGAAATCGCGCATGTACGGCGCATCGAGCATGTCCGCCCGAATCGCCGCGTACAACGTCGCAAACAGGCCTTTTTCACCCAGCCGCTTGGCTTTGACGTAACCGCGCGAGCTGTATTCATGCAGTGCCCAGTGCGGCATGCCGCAGACGCCACGGCCGCTGGCGACCAGTTGCATCATCATCACTGTCAGTTCCGAGGTGCGTACTTGTGCCGGTTCGATGTCGGCCGGTTCGAGGAAGCGCGTGAAGATGTCCAGCCGATCCCGCTCCACCGGGTAGGTGATCAGGGTTTCGGTCAGCAAGTCTTCCGGGACGATGTACGGTTTGCTCGCCAGCGCGTGCTGGTTGGCGACCGCAAGCATGGCTTCATAGGTGAATAGCGGCACATACGTGATGCCGGCAATTTCCAGTGGATCAGAGGTGACCACCAGGTCCAGATCGCCACGGGCCAGCGCCGGCAGTGGCGCAAACGAAAAGCCTGAAGCGAGGTCGAGTTCGACTTCCGGCCAGGCATCGCGGAACTGGTCGATGGTCGGCATCAGCCACTGGAAGCAACTGTGGCACTCGATCGCCATGTGCAGACGCCCGGCCGTCCCACCCGCGAGACGGCTGATGTCACGCTCGGCGGCGCGCAGCAGCGGCAGGGTCGCGTCGGCCAGTTGCAGCAGGCGCAGGCCGGCGCTGGTGAAGCGCACCGGTTTGGTCTTGCGCACGAACAACGGCATCCCCAACCGTTCTTCGAGCTCCTTGAATTGGTGGGACAGCGCCGATTGGGTCAGGTGCAGGCGGTCGGCGGCATCCACCAGGCTGTCGGCTTCGCGCAGGGCGTGCAGGGTTTTCAGGTGACGGATCTCAAGCACCGCAGGCTCCATGAGTAAAATTTGTGGATAAGGCAATACTGGTGAGTTTGTCTCATGTTGCGCGACCTGTCGACCGTGGCCCGTCACGACCGCTCGGCACTCTTCATCAAACTGTCATGCAACTGTGGCAGCGCGCTTGAACAAAGTTCATCAGACTCGCGCTCTACTGGGGTTCTGCGTTTCGGTGTTTTTCATGCATAAGGCTTTTTTATCAATCGCGGCCATGTTGGCCGCGCTTTTGTTCGCGGCGCCGTCATTCTCCGCGCCGCGCTGCGATGTCAATGTGCCGACCGAGCACGTCGATCTGCAGCAAGTCAGCATCGCTTACCAGAGCATCGGTCGGGCGTCGGACCCGGCGTTGTTGCTGGTGATGGGCCTGGGCGGGCAATTGATTCACTGGCCGGACGAAGTGGTGGTCGCGCTGTGTCAGCAAGGCTTCCGGGTGATTCGCTACGACAATCGCGATGTCGGTTTGTCGACCTGGCGTCAGGCGCCGGTCGAGGCCAACCTGACGTTTGAAGTGCTGCGCTACAAACTTGGTTTACCGGTATCGGCGCCGTACAGCCTGACGGACATGGCCGATGACGCATTGGGGTTGATGAGTGCGCTGCACGTCGAACAGTTCCATGTACTGGGTGCCAGCATGGGCGGGATGATCGCCCAGCACATGGCGGCCATGGCGCCGCAACGGGTCGAGAGCCTGACCCTGATCATGACCACTTCCGGGGCCGAAGGCTTGCCGGCGCCGAGTGCGGCGTTGGTGCAATTGTTGTCGCGCCGTGGCGCGCCGAACCGTCAAGTGGCGCTGGAACAGCAGGCCGATCTGCTGGCGGCGCTGGGCAGCCCGGCGGTCAGCGATGATCGCCAGGCGTTGCTGCAACAGGCTGCTGCTTCCTATGACCGAGCCTTCAATCCCGAAGGCGTGAAACGCCAGATCATGGCGATCCTCGCCGAACCGAGCCGGGTGGCGTTGCTCAACCAGTTGCGCGTGCCGACGCTGGTGGTGCACGGCACGGCCGATCCGTTACTGCCGGTGATGCATGGCGTGCACCTGGCGGCACATATTCGTGGCAGTCAGTTGAAACTGATCCCGGGGCTGGCGCACCGTTTTCAGGAAGCGTTCAAGGAACCGTTGCTGGCGGCGGTGTTGCCGTACTTGCAGGCGCATCGTGAGGACACTTCGCACTGGGCGCAGATTGAGCCGGTGGCGGGCGGGAATCTCTTGTAGCTGAGGTTTCGCGGTGTCTGTACTGGCCCCTTCGGGAGCAAGCCCCCTCCCACAGGGGAACGCATTGCCAAGTGGGAGGGGGCTTGCTCCCGAAGGGGTCATCACTGTCGCCGCAAGACCGGACAGGTGTATCGTCTGGGTTTTGCGGCGCGAGGTGGTTCATGAACTCCACTCTGAAAATCGACTTTGTCAGCGACGTCTCCTGCCCCTGGTGCGTGGTGGGGCTGCGTGGCTTGCAGCAGGCACTGGAAATCCTGCGTAACGAGGTGCAGGCCGAGATCCATTTTCAACCGTTCGAGTTGAATCCGAAGATGGGCGCCGAGGGCCAGAACATCGCTGAACACATTCAAGAGAAGTACGGCTCGACGCCGGAGCAATCGCAGAAGAATCGCGAGGCCATTCGCGCCCGTGGCGCCGAACTCGGATTTGCCTTTCGCACCGATGGCAACAGCCGCATCTACAACACCTTCGATGCGCACCGTTTGCTGCATTGGGCGGGGCTGGAAGGTGTGCAATTGCCGCTGAAGGAGGCGCTGTTCAAAGCGTATTTCACCGATGGCGGCAACCCCTCGGATCACGCGCAGTTGGTGCAGATAGCTGAAAGCGTCGGGCTGGATCGCCAGCGGGCCGCGGCGATTCTGGCCTCGGACGAATTTACTGATGAGGTGCGTGAAGAAGAGCAGGTGTGGCTGCAACGCGGGGTGAGTTCAGTGCCGACGGTGGTCTTCAACGGTCAATACGCGGTGACTGGGGGCCAACCGGTGGAGACGTTTGTCGGGGCGATTCGGCAGATCATGGCCGAAGCCAAGGGCGGCACTGTCAGTCGCTAATCGCCCGCCGTGTGGTTTTGATCTTGATCGTTCCCACGCTTTGCGTGGGAATGCAGCCCCGGACGCTCTGCGTCCCATTAAAACGCGGAGCATGATCAAGACAAGATCAAAAGATCGCCGCCTGCGGCAGCTCCAGGGGGAGTGGTCACGAGTGAATGCGGACCCAAACCGTCACCAGTACGGTCGCCGCCATCAACCACGCCACCGCCGCCACCGCCAGCGAAGCCTCCAGGCGCATTCGGTCGACCATCACATACAACGTCGCCAGGTACACAAAATACGGAATGATTGACCACATCCCGAACACGATGGTGGTCTTCAAATCGTCAATCGAACGCCCCTTGCCGACGATGTAATGCGCGATCAAGGCAAAGGTCGGAAACAGCGGCACCAAACCTGCGATGTAGTAGTTTTTGGTCTTGGCCAGCGCCGCCAGTATCACCACCACGGCGGCGCCGAGTGCAGCTTTGAGTAGCAGATCCATCAGTGGCTCAACCCGTATTTTTTAACTTTGTCGAACAGTGTGGTTTTGGCCATACCCAGTTCCAGGCTGGCCTGGGTCAGGTTGCCGCCGCTGCGTTGCAGGGCATCGCTGAGCAGGTTGCGCTCGAAGGCTTCCACCGCTTCGGCAAACGCCAGGCCCTGGCCCGCGCTGCCCGCGCCGGATTTTTTGAAGGCTGGCAGGCCGAGGGCGAAGCGCTCGGCGACGTTGCGCAGTTCACGCACGTTGCCCGGCCAGTCGTGGCTCATCAGGTGTGACAGCGTCTGGTTATCCAGTTCCGGCATTGCACGGTCAAAGCGCAGCGCCGACTGCTGGGTGAAGTGTTCGAACAGTTGCAGGATATCTTCGCGGCGTTCGCGCAATGGCGGCAATTCCAGCGTTACCACGTTGAGGCGGTAATACAGGTCGCTACGGAATTCGCCGGCCTTGCTCGACTCGTCGAGATCGGATTTGGTGGCTGCGATCACCCGGCAATCCACCGCCACGCTCTGGTTCGAACCGAGGCGTTCGAGGGTGCGTTCCTGCAACACCCGCAGCAATTTGATCTGCAATGGCAGCGGCATGCTTTCCACTTCGTCGAGGAACAGCGTGCCACCGTCGGCGTGTTCGATCTTGCCGATGCGGCGTTTGCCTGCGCCGGTGAAGGCGTTGGCTTCGTGGCCGAAAATCTCGCTTTCAAAAAGGTTTTCCGGCAGGCCGCCGCAGTTCAGCGCAACGAATTGTTTGCTGTGACGGCGGCTGAAATCGTGCAGACAACGGGCGACCAGTTCTTTGCCGGTACCGGTCTCGCCTTCGATCAACACGTTGGCCGAGGTGTCGGCGACGTTGGCGATCAGTTCGCGCAGCTTCTGCATGGCTGGCGAGCGCCCGATGATCCGCCCTTCAAGGGAATCACGCTCAGCCAGTTGCCGACGCAACGACGAGACTTCGCGCGCCAGGCTGCGTTGCTCCAGCGCGCGGCGTGCAACGTCCACCAGACGCTCCGGCGAGAACGGTTTTTCCATGAAGTCGTAGGCGCCTTTCTGCATTGCGCCGACGGCCATGGAGATGTCGCCGTGGCCGGTGATCAACACCACGGGCAAGCTGCGGTCGCGTTGCTTGAGGCGGGTCAGCAGTTCCAGGCCATCGATGCCGGGCAGACGAATGTCGCTGATGACGATGCCGGCAAAGTTGTCGCCGACGCGCTCCAGCGCTTCTTCGGCACTGCCGACGCCGATGCAGGGAATGTCTTCCAGCGTCAGCGCTTGCTGGCAGCCGAGCAACACATGGGGGTCGTCTTCGACGATCAGCACACTAAGGTCGTGATTCATATTGGCTCGGCAGGAGTAGGGCTTACCAACGGTAAACTGAGGACGAAGGTGGTGCCACCACCGCCTGGGTGTTCGACACCCAGGTGGCCGCCGGTGGCAGCGGCGAGGCTGGCCGAGAGGGTCAGGCCCAGACCCAGGCCTTGCTCGCCGGGCTTGGTGGTGAAGAACGGTTCGAACAGATGCTTACGTGCTTCGGCGTCGACACCATGGCCGTTGTCGCGCACCCGCAGGCGATATTTGCCGTTGAATTCCTCACCCTCCAGCCACAGTTGCGGCAGCGGTTGTGCCTGCATGGCGTCGAGGGCGTTGCCGATCAGGTTGACCAGAATCTGTTCGAGGCGGGTCTGGTCGATGTGCAACTGCACATCGATGAATTGTCGGTGCAGTTGCAGTGCCGGGTTTTCCAGACGGGCGCCGAGCAATTGCAGTGCGGCGTCCACGGCTTTGCCGAGGCTGGCCTGGCCCTGATTGTCACCGCGCCGGGCAAACGAGCGCAGGCTCGCGGTGATTCGGCCCATGCGGTCGATCAGGTCGTTGATGGTCTTGAGGTTGGTGCTGGCGACATCCAGTTGACCACGCTCCAGAAAGCGCACGGTATTGCCCGACAGCGTGCGCATCGCCGCCAGTGGCTGGTTCAATTCGTGGGCGATGCTGGTCGACATCTGGCCGATGGCGGCGAGTTTGCCGGCCTGCACCAGTTCATCCTGAGCGCGGCGCAAGGTTTCTTCGGCCTGCCGGCGTTCGCGGATCTGGCTCTTGAGGCGCTCATTGCTCGCACGCAGGTCGGCGGTGCGTTCGGTAATCCGACGCTCCAGTTGATTGTTGGCTTCCTGCAAGGCTTCGCGGGCGGCGAGGCGCGTGGCGATGACCTTGCGTCGCTCGTTCCAGGCGATCAGCAGGAACGCCACCAGCGCAAACGCCACGGCCACCAGAATCCCCTGATTGATGGCCTCGCGACGCAGATCCTGCAACGGCGTCAGCAGGGTGAAATTCCACGGCGTATCGCTCAACGGCCGGGTCTGCGCCAGATAGCTGATGTCGTCTTCGCCGGAATGCACTTCGCTGTTGGCCGGGAAGGTGAGTTTTTCTACGCCTTCGGAGAGTGTTTCTCGGGCCAGCGGTTGCAGTTCATTGAGCGGGAACCAGTAGTACTGCAGGCTGCGGGCGAGTTTTTCCTTGATCTCGTCACTCAGCGCAATCACCGATTTCAGGCGCCGGGCCGGATCGCTGGAGAGAATGATGATGCCGTTTTCGTCGCTGACGAAGGCTTCGAGGCGCGCCCGCTGCCAGCGTTCTTCCATGGCTTCCAGACGCACTTTGACCACGGCGACGCCGACGATCTTGCCGTGTTCTTCCAGGCCATGGGCCAGGTAGTAACCGGGTTCGCCGTTGGTGCTGCCGATCCCGTAGAACCGGCCCGGTTCGCCACGCACGGCTTTTTGAAAGTAGGCGCGGAAGGACAGGTCTTCCCCCAGGTAACTGTCGACATCGCGCCAGTTGCTGGTGGCCATGACGCGGCCGGTGGTGTCCATCACGTAGATGGCCCGACTGCGGCTGCGCCGGTTCAGGCCTTCAAGGTATTCGTTGACCGTTTGCCGGTGTTCCGGGGTCGGGTCGGTCAGCAGTTGCGGGACACTGGTTTCCAGTTCCAGCAGGCTGGGCAGATAGGTGTATTTGCTGATCTCGCTCTCGACCGCACGGGCGTGCAGTTCCAGCTGGCGCTGGCCGTTCTCGCCGAGGCTGCGGATACCGAAATGTTCACTGGTCCAGAAGCCGACAAAACCCAGACCGATCATCAGGGCGATGACCAGCGGCGGCAGGAACAGATGGCGAATCAGACGGGGCTTCACGGCAAGTGATGGCGGCGCTGCGCGATAGAGATTGGGGTCGCATTTCATCACAGATGCCTTGGGTCAACCACCACACTTGTTGCGAGGGCAACGCCGGCCCTTGTGGGAGCGAGCCTGCTCGCGAAAGCGGACTGACATTCAACATCCAGGCTGAATGTAATGGCCTCTTCGCGAGCAGGCTCGCTCCCACAGGGAAGGAGCAATGCCCCGGCGGGTGTGTTGCTTTTAGTGCTGCAGGATTTTCTCGAGGAAGTGCTGCGCGCGTTCGGAGCGGGCGCTGATGTCGCCGAAGAACTCCTCTTTCGGGCAGTCTTCGATGATCTTGCCGGCGTCCATGAAGATCACCCGGTCCGCCACTTTGCGGGCGAAGCCCATTTCGTGGGTCACGCACATCATGGTCATGCCTTCGTGGGCCAGTTGCACCATCACGTCGAGCACTTCGTTGACCATTTCCGGGTCGAGCGCCGAGGTCGGTTCGTCGAACAGCATGACGATCGGGTCCATCGCCAGCGCACGGGCAATCGCCACACGCTGTTGCTGACCGCCGGACAATTGGCCCGGGTGCTTGTGGGCGTGAGCAGACAGACCTACACGCTCAAGCAGTTGCAGACCTTTCTTGGTCGCCTCTTCCTTGCTGCGGCCCAACACCTTGATCTGCGCGATGGTCAGGTTTTCGGTGATGGTCAGGTGCGGGAACAGTTCGAAATGCTGGAACACCATGCCCACGCGCGAACGCAGTTTCGGCAGGTTGGTCTTCGGGTCGGCAATCGAAGTGCCGTCGACGACGATGTCGCCTTTCTGGAACGGCTCCAGCGCGTTGACGCACTTGATCAGGGTCGATTTGCCGGAACCCGACGGGCCGCAGACCACGATCACTTCGCCTTTTTTGACCTCGGTGCTGCAATCAGTCAGCACCTGGAAGTCCCCATACCACTTGTTGATGTTTTTGATAGAGATCATACGGCGAACCTTTTTTGCAGACGCTTGACCAGCAGCGAGGCGGCAAAGCTGATGATGAAGTACACGACACCGGCGAAAATCAGGAACTCATTGGAACGACCAATGATGTCGCCGCTGGCGCGGGAGGCGTTGAGGAAATCCACCAGGCCCACGGTGTAAACCAGCGAGGTGTCCTGGAACAGAATGATGCTCTGCTGCAGCAGCAGCGGGGTCATCTTGCGAAAGGCCTGCGGCAGGATGATCAGACGCATCATCTGGCCGTAGCTCATGCCCAGCGCTTGCGCAGCACCCATCTGGCCTTTGGGAATCGACTGCACGCCGGCCCGGACGATTTCGCAGAAGTACGCCGCTTCGAACATCATGAACGCCACGATGCACGAGGTGAACGCACCGATCGGGGTGTCTTCGCCGGTGATCCAGCGCAGCACGAACGGCACCGCCAGATAGAACCAGGTGATCACCAGCAGCAGCGGGATCGAACGGAAATAGTTGACGTACGCGCCGGCAACGTTGGACAGCAGTTTGTTATGCGACAGCCGGCACAGCGCAAGGATGGTGCCGAGAATGATCCCGCCCACCACGCCCATGGCCATCAGCTTGAGGGTCATCACCATGCCGTTCCACAAACCGGGAATGGCCGGGACGATGCCACTGAAATCGAATTCCATTATTTACCCCCCACGGAGATCAGGCCGGGCACGGCGACTTTCTTCTCGACCACGCGCATCAGCAGCATGAGGCTCATGTTCAGGGTGAAGTAGATCAGGGTCGCCAGGGTGAACGCTTCGAACAGGTTGGCCGAGAACTCGGCGGTCTGTTTGGTCTGCGCGAGCAGCTCCATCAAACCGATCAGCGAAGCCACGGAGGAGTTCTTGAAGACGTTCAGGAATTCCGAGGTAAGCGGCGGAATGATGATCCGGTAGGCCTGGGGCAGCAGCACGTTCCAGTAGATCTGCGGCAGCTTGAAACCCATGGCGCGGGCCGCCGATTCCTGGCCGCGTGGCAGCGCCTGGATACCGGTGCGTACCTGTTCGCAGACACGGGCGGCGGTGAACAGACCCAGGCACACGACAACACTCAGGTAAGCCGAGGTGGTCGGGTTCAGATCCTGCTTGTACCACTCCTGCAGATCCGCCGGCAGCAAGTCGGGCACCAGGAAGTACCAGATGAACAGCTGAACCAGCAGCGGCACGTTACGGAAGAGTTCGACGTAGCAGGTGGCGATGCCCGACACGATGCGGTTCGGCACAGTACGCATGACACCCAGTATCGAGCCCAGCAGCAGGGCGATGATCCAGGCCACGATGGCGATGGCGATGGTCCAGCCCAGCCCGGAGATGAACCAGTCGAGATAGGTCTCGCTGCCCACGCCGGTGGACTTGAAGAACACGCCCCAGTCCCAGTTGTAATTCATTAGGGTCTCCCCTCGATTCGATCAATGTACAAGTGCCCGCCCGGGAAACTCCGTTCCCTCTGATCGTGTAGATCAGGCACACGCGATCGGCTCGACAGCCACCGGTTCGAGTGTTTCCAAAAAGTGCAGCAGGGAGTGACAAACTCCTGAAAGGGCGGCGCCCCTTCAGGAGATAAGGTTAGTCAGAAATCAGGATTTCTTGTCGTCAGCCGCTTTGTCGGTCGGATTGGCGATCAGGGCCTTGAGCTCGTCGCTCATCGGGAAGTTCAGGTTCAGGCCTTTTGGCGGAATCGGCTGCATGAACCACTTCTCGTAGATCTTGTTGATCGCGCCCGACTTGTAGGTCGCCACGATGGCGTCATCGACAGCCTTTTTGAACGGCTCGTCGCCTTTGCGCATCATGCAGCCGTAGATTTCGTACGACTGTGGTGTGCCGGTGACGGCCCAGTCGGTGGCTTTCTTGGCCTTGGCGGCTTCGCCGGCCAGCAGGGCGTCGTCCATCATGAACGCAACGGCACGGCCCGATTCCAGCATCTGGAAGGATTCGCCGTGGTCTTTGGCGGAGATGACGTTCATGCCCATCTGCTTGTCGGCGTTCATCGCCTTGAGGATGCGCTCGGACGTGGTGCCAGCGGTGGTCACGACGTTCTTGCCTTTGAGGTCGTCGAAATCCTTGTACTTGGAGTCAGCCTTGGACAGCAGACGGGTACCGATTTCGAAGATGCCGACGGAGAAGTCAACTTGCTGCTGACGCTCGACGTTGTTGGTGGTGGAACCGCACTCGACGTCCACGGTGCCGTTCTGCACCAGCGGGATACGGGTTTGCGAGGTCACCAGGTTGTATTTGACTTGCAGGTTCGGCAGGTCGAGGTCTTTCTTGATGGCTTCGACGATGGCCAGCTGGATGTCGTGGGAATAGCCCACTGGTTTGCCGGAAGCGTCAGCGATGTAGGAAAACGGGATGGAGGCGTCGCGGTGACCCAGAGTGATCACACCCGACTCTTTGATCTTCTTCAGGGTGCCGGTGAGCTCGGCGGCGAAAACTGGCGTGATGATCAGAGCGGCAGCAATGGCTGCGCCCAGGATATGGGGAACGATGCGCATCAAATTTTCCTCGAATTGTTTTTTTTATGGAGCCAGTTTGTCGGCCCTTTTGTGCTTCGAATGCCTGACGGCTCCTGAAGTGTTGGCTCACAGGCATTCGTCGAGAGAGTGTAGAGCATGAGTCGTGCCAGACCAGTCGACAAGACTTAACTCTTTGATCTGTATAGTGATTAATTTTTTGTGGCGATATTTTTTGCCACGGACGATCCGGTTAACCGAACCGACCGGAAAGTCGCGTTCGGAAAACCGAATGAACGGTCAGCCGTTGTTCGCGCTGAGCGCCGTTTCATGCAGGTACTGCCATTCGACGTGATCTGCCTGAACCTGAAGGATCGCCACAGAAAGTCGAGCGTGGACGGTGTCGCCCTGGTAATGCGTTTCGATATAACTCAACGCAATGGTCTCGCCTTCTTGCCAGACCGTATGCAGGTCGCTGATCTCGATCTTCAGGCCAGGCCTGCCTCCCACTGTTGCTTTGAACAATTGCTCCACTTGCGCGCGATCAACCTTCATGCCCGAGGTGGTGACCATGGCGAAGTCGTTGGCGAAGACGCTCATCAGTGGCGCGATGGCGGCTTCGCCGCTGCCGTCGCTATCGGTAAATACGCGATGAATCAGTTCATGCACGTGGTGAATGCTGTATTGCGCTTGTTCAATCAGGTTGTCGTTCATGGGGTGCCTTTGCAGGGTTCAATTGACTCATCGAAAAAAGCGGGAGCAGTCCGGCCAGCGCCGCTATCACAAACGTCGCGTGGTAGGCATCGGTCGTGCCGAACGGCTTGAGCAGCAGGTTGAAGATCATCAGCAACAGCGCCGCACCGAAGCTGAACGACAGCTGCCGATTGATGTTCCAGATCACGCTGGCCTTGTGCGTGTCGCTGCCGCTGAAATCCAGCAGCGCAGTGGCTTGCGCGGTGTTCGCGCCGAGGCCGCCGCCAATGCCCATCAAGCCATAGGCGATGACAATTACCCCGATACTGGCTGGCGCATTTACCAGCGTCAGTGTGGCGATGCCGGCGCTGTGTAGCAGCAGGCCAAGCGTGAACAGGCGTTTGGCGCCGACCTGGTTGTAGACCCGGCCACCGATCAGCATCGCGATGAACGCGCCGATGGCGTAGACGATCATGAACATCCCGGTCAGTCGGGCGCTGAAGTGCAGGATGTTCTGCAGAAAGAACATGCTCAGCAGGTTGACCCCGGTGAACACACCCGGAATGGCGTAATAGATGAAGATCGAAGTGCTGAGCCTGGTGCTTTTGAGCAGGCCCAGATCGATGATCGGCTGGTTCGCTTGGCGGTAATGGCGCAGGTACAGGGCAATAAACAGCAGGCCGGCCGTCACCCAGGCAAGTGCCATCGACGGCGGATAGTCGCCGCCATACAACGACATGCCCATCAGCAGAGTGGCGAGTGCTGCGCTCACCAGCAGCAGACCTTTAATGTCTGGACGCGGCAGGCTGGCCGGTCTGGCGTCCTTGATCCACCACCACGACAATCCGGCGGCAATCAACGAGAACGGAATATTGCTGTAGAACACCCAGCGCCACGAACTGCTGTCGACGATGGCCCCGCCGAGGGTCGGCGAAATCGCCGGAGCAATCAGTGCTACAGCCATCACCAGAGTAGAGATTTTTGCCCGTTGCTCGCCCTGAAACAGATTGAAGGTCAGCGCCTGTCCGACCGGAATCAGCAAGCCGCCGCCGATGCCCTGCACGAAGCGCCAGAACACCAGTGCCGGGAACTGCTCGGCCAGACCACACATCCACACCGATCCGCTGAACACCAGCATGGACACCGTGAGAATCTTCCGGCTACCGAAACGAGCCGCCAGCCAGGTGCTCAGCGGAATGATCAACGTCAGCCCGAGAATGTAAGCGTTGGCCACCCAGGCAACTGAGGAAGTACTGACTTGTAAACTCACCGACAAACTGGGCAATGCCACCGCCGACATGAAGATGTTGATGCAGTCGATAAAGAACCCGAGCAGAAAGATTGACGCAACTTTGTAGCGGTAACTCATGGTGTTTCCCCTTTGTCGACGAGGATAGGGGCGATAGACTCCGACCGTCGATGCAATGGGGCTGAACACAATGTTTGACAGGATTTGACAGTGAATCACGGCGCCATGCATACGCACATGAATCGGGTGCAGACGTTCCTCGCGATCGTCGATCTGGGTTCGTTCACCAAGGCTGCGGATTACCTGAACATCAGCCGGGCCATGGCCAGCCTGCACGTCAAGGCGCTGGAACAGGCGCTGGCCACCACGCTGCTGATCCGCAATACCCGCACGATAGCGCTGACTGAAACCGGGCAGAGTTTTTATGCCGAGTTCAAAGGCATTGTCGCGGACATCGACAGTGCCTTTGAAAACGTCTTGAAGGGCAGTAATCGGGTTTCGGGAAAGTTGCGGATCAGTTCGACCAGTGAGTACGGCGAGAAATACATCCTGCCGCTGCTACCGTTGTTTTCGCAGACGTATCCGGAGATCCGGCTGAGTTACCACGTCAATTCTTCATTGAATGACTTGGTCGCCGAGAAACTCGATCTGGTGATTCGTCTGGGCAGCCTGGCCGACTCGGCGTTCAAGAGTCGCAAAATTGCTGACTATGAAATCGTACTGGTGGCCACCGAGCAATTTCTCTCGCGTCATCCGGTGCGTGATCCACTGGATCTTAATGGCGTGCCATGGATCGCCAACAGCAATCTGCAGACACCGACGCAGTGGTTGTTGCGTGATCGGCAAGGGCGGGGCATGGAGGTCAGCGGCGCGCATTATTTCGAATCGAATTCTTCGGCGGCCATGCGTGCGATGACGCTGTCGTCGCTTGGTGTATCGGTGTTACCGCAGTGGCTGATCGAGGATGACCTTGCCAGCGGACGCCTGATCCGTTTGTTGCCGGAATATTCGTTGCCGTCGCGGTCGATCAATGTGGTTTTCCCCAGCAGCCCGCACCTGCCACACAAGTCGCGGGTGTTTATTGATTTTCTGTTGTTGCATCTGGCGAATTGAGGTCGGTCCAACAGCCCCTCACTCCAGCCCTCCCCGAGGGAGAGGGGGGCGGATTTCATTGGCGCAACAAAAAGCCCCTGAACCTCACGATTCAGGGGCTTTTTCATTCAAGCGATGATCCGAAGATCAGGCCGCTTCAATCTTGCGGTTCTGCTCAACCTGGCCCAGATACGCCGCCAGTTTCTCCTGCTCAGCCGGGGTGGTGAACAACCCCAGCTTGCTGCGGCGCCACAGAATGTCATGCGCCGTGGTCGCCCACTCTTCGCTGCACAGGTAATCGACTTCACGGGTGTAGAGCCCGCCACCCAGGTGTTCGCCCATGTCGGCGAGGGTTTCCACGCCTTCGAGCATGCGCCAGGTGCGGCTGCCGTAGGTGGTCGACCAGCGGCGGGCGATCTCGGTCGGGACGAAGTCGAACTTGTCGCGGATCAGCGCGCTCAAGGCCTGTGGGGTGGTCATGTCTTCACCGCCGGGCAGGGTGGCGGCGGCCGTCCAGCTCGGGCGCATTTGGGTGAAGAATGGCAGCAGTTGCGCCATCGCTGACTCGGCGAGTTTGCGGTAGGTGGTCAGCTTGCCGCCGAATACCGACAGCAGCGGTGCTTCTTCACCGCCACCTGACAGTGCCAAGGTGTAATCGCGGGTCACCGCCGACGGGTTGTCGGATTCGTCGTTGCACAGCGGACGTACGCCCGAGTAGCTGTGCTGGATGTCGTCACGGCTGATCTGCTTCTTGAAGTGGGCGTTGACCACTTTCAACAGGTATTCGGTTTCGCCATCGGTGATCGCCACTTTGGCCGGGTCGCCGGTGTACTCACGGTCGGTGGTACCGATCAGGGTGAAGTGGTTCAGGTACGGAATGGTGAACACGATGCGCTGATCTTCGTTTTGCAGAATGTGCGCTTGCTCGCCTTCGTACAGTTTCGGCACGATGATGTGGCTGCCCTGAATCAGACGGATGCCGTACGGCGATTCCATCTTCAAGTCGTCACGAATGAACTTGGCGACCCATGGGCCAGCGGCGTTCACCAGCGCTTTGGCGGTGATCGAAAACAGGCTGCCGTCGGCACGCTCTAGGTTCAGGTGCCACAGGCCTTTGGCGCGGCGGGCGCTGACGCAACGGGTCTGGGTGTGCACGTGGGCGCCTTTTTCACGGGCGGCCATGGCGTTGAGTACAACGAGCCGGGCGTCATCGACCCAGCAATCGGAGTATTCGAAGCCCTTGGTGATTTCGCTTTTCAGCGCGCTGTCGGCGCCGAACTTCAAGCTTTTCGAGCCTGGCAGTTTTTCGCGCTTGCCGAGGTTGTCATACAGGAACAGACCGGCACGGATCATCCACGCCGGACGCAGGTGCGGACGGTGCGGCAACACAAAGCGCATCGGCTTGACGATGTGCGGCGCCTTGGCCAGCAGCACTTCGCGCTCGGCCAGTGCTTCGCGCACCAGACGGAATTCGTAATGTTCGAGGTAGCGCAGGCCACCGTGGATCAGCTTGCTGCTGGCTGACGAGGTGTGGCTGGCCAGGTCATCCTTTTCGCAAAGGAACACCGAGAGACCGCGACCGGCGGCATCCGCTGCGATCCCCACCCCATTGATCCCGCCGCCGATGACGGCAACGTCGTAGATCTCGGAGATAGGGGGCGTACGCAAGGTAGATGTGGACATCGGCTGGCCTCGGGCTCTTTTGATTTTCTGTTTGGAAATTGAACATAAATGTTCATTTGCGAAAATGGTAGCCCATAAACACGCGCACAGCCAGTCGCCTTCGATTGAAAAAACTCATCGAAGGACAGCAAAAGGAAAATTTTCGAACATTCACAGGCAGATCGTTCCCATGCTCCGCGTGGGAATGCATCCATCGACGCTCTGCGTCGGCTTTGAGATGGGACGCAGAGCGTCCCGGGCGGCATTCCCACGCAGAGCATGGGAACGAGGGGTTAAACGACTTCCAGACGAATCTTGTGCTGACTCAACAACTGCGCCAGCGCCGGCACCGGCTGCTGATCGGTGACCAGGCAATCGATCAGGCTGATCGGCCCCAACCGAATCATCGCATTGCGCCCAAACTTGCTCGAATCCGCCGCCAGAATCACCTGCCGCGCATTGGCAATGATCGCCTGGGAAACGCGTACTTCCTGATAATCGAAGTCGAGCAGGCTGCCGTCCTCGTCGATACCACTGATGCCGACCAGGGCAAAATCGACCTTGAACTGGTTGATGAAATCCACACTCGCCTGACCCACCACACCGCCATCACGGCGCACGTTACCGCCCGTCAGCAGCACATCGAAATCATCCTTGGCACTGAGCATCGACGCTACGTGCAGGTTGTTGGTGATGATCTTCAGATGGTTGTGATTGAGCAGGGCGCGGGCAATCGATTCGGTGGTGGTACCGATGTTGATGAACAGCGAGGCGTGATCGGGGATCTGGGCGGCGATGGCTTCGCCGATGCGTTGTTTTTCATCGCGCATCTGATCGGCGCGCATCGCATAGGCAGTGTTTTCGACGCTGGAATCATAGGCCGCACCGCCATGGTAGCGACGCAGCAGATTGGCTTCCGCGAGTTGATTGATGTCGCGGCGGATGGTTTGCGGGGTAACAACGAACAGCGTGGCCATTTCCTCGATGCTCACATAGCCGCGTTCGCGGACCAGCTCGAGGATTTGCTGCTGACGGGGAGGCAGATTCATGGGGCTTCCTTTGGGCTGCCGTGCAAAATTTGCCCATGATGCCGCAGGAATCCGCTCCCGACCAGTTAGTTGCCTTTCAGTCTCTGAAGGTTGGCTTATTCAGCGTCTTCACGCGCCCAGTCACGGGTGCGGCTGACGGCTTTTTTCCAGCCTTTGTACAGCTTCTCTTTCTCGACTTCGTCCAGGCTCGGTTCGAACTCGCGCTCGATCACCGCCTTGCCGCGCAGTTCTTCCAGGCTGCCCCAGAAGCCGCACGCCAGACCGGCCAGGTAAGCCGCGCCAAGTGCCGTGGTTTCGCGCATTTGCGGGCGCTCGACCTGAGTGCCGAGGATGTCGGCCTGGAACTGCATGAGGAAGTTGTTCGCCACTGCGCCACCGTCCACGCGCAGGGCCTTGAGGCGTTCGCCGGAGTCCTGTTGCATGGCGTCGAGCACGTCGCGGGTCTGGTAGGCGATCGATTCCAGCGCGGCGCGGATGATGTGATCCACGCGCACGCCGCGAGTCAGGCCGAACAGCGCGCCACGGGCATACGGGTCCCAGTACGGAGCGCCTAAACCTGTGAAGGCCGGCACCAGGTACACGCCGTTGCTGTCCTTGACCTTGTTGGCGAAGTATTCGGTGTCGTGGGCGTCGTTGATGATTTTCAGCTCGTCACGCAGCCACTGCACGGTCGAACCGCCGTTGAACACCGCACCTTCGAGCGCGTAAGCGACTTCGCCGCGCGGGCCGCAAGCGATGGTGGTGAGCATGCCGTGCTTGGATTTCACCGCTTTGTCGCCGGTGTTCATCAGCAGGAAGCAACCGGTGCCGTAGGTGTTTTTCGCCTGGCCCGGCTCGACGCACATCTGACCGAACAGTGCCGCTTGCTGGTCGCCGGCGATACCGCCGATGGCGATGCCGCTCTTGGTGCGACCGTAGATTTCCGAGGAGGCTTTGACTTGCGGGAGCATTTCGCGCGGGATGTCGAGGATCTCGAGCATCTTCGAATCCCACTCAAGCGAATGGATGTTGAAGAGCATGGTGCGCGAGGCGTTGGTGTAGTCGGTGACGTGCACCTTGCCGCCGGTGAATTTCCAGATCAGCCAGCTATCGACGGTGCCGAACAGCAGTTCGCCGTTGCGCGCACGCTCGCGACTGCCTTCGACGTTGTCGAGGATCCACTTCAATTTGGTGCCGGAGAAATACGGGTCGGTGACCAGGCCGGTGGTGTCGCGGATGTATTCTTCGTGGCCATCACGCTTGAGTTGCTGGCAGATCTCGGTGCTGCGGCGGCACTGCCAGACGATGGCGTTGTACACCGGGCGGCCGGTGGTCTTGTCCCAGACCACGGTGGTTTCACGCTGGTTGGTGATGCCGATGGCGGCCACCTGATCGTGATGCAGGCCGGCCTGGGCCAGCGCTTCAACCATCACCGCGCTCTGGGTGGCGAAGATTTCCATCGGGTCGTGTTCAACCCAACCGGCTTGCGGATAGTGCTGAGCGAATTCGCGCTGCGCAGTGCAGACCACGTTCGCGTCGCGGTCGAAAATGATCGCGCGGGAGCTGGTCGTACCCTGATCAAGGGCAATGATGTAGTTCTTATTCTGAATGTCGGTCATGTCGATTGCCTTGGACGAAATAAGGGTGAGTGGGCCGGGGCGCAGGTTCTAACGGGCAGGAACCTGCGCCGACTGTTTCAAGAAGTTCTTGGTTTGCCGTCAATGGCCGGTTCTGCATCCTTTGTAGCAGGTGTGACGCCGGTCAGGTGACGGGCAATGAGCCCGCGATACCCGGCAGCACCGAGGCAGGCACCGACAATCGGTGCAAAAATCGGAATCAGGAAATACGGAATATCGCGGCCGCCAGTGAAGGAAATTTCACCCCAGCCGGCGAAGAAAGTCATTAGCTTTGGACCGAAGTCGCGCGCCGGGTTCATCGCAAAACCGGTCAGCGGGCCCATCGAGCTGCCGATTACCGCGATCAGCAAACCGATCAGCAGCGGCGCCATTGGGCCTTTCGGCAGGCCATTGTTGTCGTCGGTCAGGGCCATGATCACGCCCATCAGGATCGCGGTGATGATCATCTCGACGAGGAACGCCTGAGCGGTGGACAGCACCGGGTTCGGGAAGGTGGAGAACACCGACGCCAGTTCAAGGCTGGCTGCCGAACCACGAACCATTTGGTGAGTTTGTTCGAAATCGAAGAACAGGTTGCTGTACAGCGTGTAAACCAACAGTGCACCGCAGAAGGCGCCGGCGATTTGCGCGAGGATATAGAACGGCAGTTTGCGCTTTTCGAAGTCGGCGAAGATCGTCAGGGCGATGCTCACGGCAGGGTTCAGATGCGCACCGGAAACGCCGGCGGTGAGGTAGATCGCCATGCTGACGCCGACGCCCCAGATGATGCTGATTTCCCACAGACCGAAGCTGGCGCCAGCGACCTTGAGCGCGGCGACGCAGCCAGTGCCGAAAAAGATCAGCAGTGCAGTACCCAGAAACTCGGCCATGCATTGGCCCGAGAGCGTTGGTTGCTGTAAAGCAGTTGTCATTGAAAACCTCGATTTTTGTTGTTGTCTGGCGCTCTGCCAACAGGGCAAGGCGCGATTTTCACCAGGGCAGGATCCCCATCCTGATCCCGGTTTACTGCTGGGTGCTGCGATAACCACAATTCTTACATTATTCAGATTCGAAAAAATATAGACAAGAAACAAACCTGTCAAAGGTCGAAAGTGAACTGTCGGTCACAATAAAACTATTGGCGCGGTGAATGATCCTCGGCGGGCGACGAATTTCGTCCCGCCGACCTGTCTGCAAGCCACGGGAAACGCGGCGTTGGAATAGAGCCTTTTGTGATCTGATCGCCTAGAATCCTGCGCAGGATTTTTCTGTTACTGCCGAGCCTGGAGCTGCCATGACCCCTGCGTTGAACTTGTTGAAAAAAGTTCGTGCCGAACATCGCGTGCACAGTTACGAACATGACCCGAAGGCCGCGTCCTATGGGCTGGAGGCTGCAGAAAAACTGGCACTTGCGCCGGCTCAGGTGTTCAAGACGCTGCTGGCGGCCAGTGAAAAGGGTGAATTGTTGGTGGCGGTGGTGCCGGTCGTCGGAAGTCTCGATCTCAAAGGTCTGGCGCATGCGGCTGGCGTGAAAAAAGTCGAGATGGCTGATCCGGCGGCTGCTCAGCGCTCCACCGGTTATCTGTTGGGCGGCATCAGCCCTTTGGGCCAGAAGAAGCGCTTGCGCACGTTCATCGATAACTCGGCCCAGGCTTTTGCGACTATTTATGTCAGTGCCGGTCGGCGTGGGCTGGAAGTCGAGCTGGCGCCGGCGGTGCTCGCTGAGCACATCCAGGCCAGATTCGCCGACATCGGTCGCGCGTAAGAAAAGCCTGCACTGTATGAAGAAAATTGGCCGATTCTGTCACTGGCGCTGATCCGGCCCGCGCTGCATGCTCTGCCGACGGACTTAGGGAGAAGGTTATGCAGCTCGAGTTTTATCAGGTCGACGCATTCAGTGATCGACCGTTCAGTGGCAATCCCGCGATGGTTTATCGGCTCGATGCATGGCTGGCGGACGAGTTGATGCAGAAAATCGCCGCCGAACACAATCTGGCGGAAACCGCATTTCTGGTGCGTGAAGGTCAGGCCTGGCATATCCGCTGGTTCACGCCGGCCACGGAAGTACCGTTGTGCGGCCACGCCACGCTGGCCAGTGCCTACGTGTTGTTCGACATTTACAAGGAAAGCACTGAACGTCTGGATTTCGTCTGCAAGTCCGGGCCGCTGAGTGTCAGTCGAGAGGATGGCCGCTTGTGGCTGGACTTCCCGTCGATGGTGCCATCAGAGATTGGCGTGACCCTGGATGTCGAGCGTGCGCTGGGTGTCGAAGCGGTGGATGTGCTGGGTTCAAATGAACTGTTCGTGGTGCTGGAGTCTGAACAAGCGGTGCTCGACTGTAAGCCGGATATGGTCGCACTGGCCAAGCTGCCGTGGCTGGGAGCGATCGTTACCGCGCGCGGCAACCAGCATGATTTCGTGTCGCGCTACTTCGCTCCGGCCATCGGCATCAATGAAGATCCGGTGACCGGTTCGACCCATTGCAGCCTGATTCCGTATTGGTCGAAGCGCCTGGGCAAATCCAGCCTGACCGCTTGCCAGCGTTCGGCGCGGGGCGGGGAGTTGTTCTGTCGGCTGGAGGGCGAGCGGGTGAAGATTGGCGGGCATGCAACGCTGGTAGCCAGCGGCACCCTGTTATTGGGATAAACCCAAAACCAACTGTGGGAGCGGGCTTGCTCGCGAAGGCGTTGTGTCAGTCAACGATAATGGTGACTGATACAACGCCTTCGCGAGCAAGCCCGCTCCCACAGTACTGATCCAGGACCGATCAGAGGACAGTGTTGTAGCGGCGCACGCCGTTTTCTACTGCCGGAATCTGCGCCGCAGTGCTGCCCGAAGCCTGGAACAACACCAAGTGCTCGGCTGCAACACGAATCCCCACCTCTGCGCCAACCTGATGATCAGCATGACTCGGGAATATCGACTCCAGCTGCGCCCCCGTCGGCAATTGCAGGCGATACAGTGTCGATGCCCCCAGGAACGTCTTGCCCACAATCCGCGCCTTCAACGCACTGTCCGGCGCATAAACGATGTCATCCGGACGCAGCAACACATCCACCGCACCGCCAATCGGCCAGGTGTAGGCACGATTGCCGCGCAGTTCACCCAGTTCGGTCTGCACCGATTCCGGACTGTTCAGTTGGCCGCGAATGAAATAACCCTGACCGATGAAGCTGGCCACAAACGGCGTCGCCGGTTCGTGATAGAGGTTGTAGGGCGTGTCCCACTGTTCCAGTCGACCTTCCTTGAAGACGCCCACGTGATCGCTCACGGCGAAGGCTTCTTCCTGGTCGTGAGTCACCAGAATTGCACTGGTGCCACGGGCCTTGAGGATGTCACGCACTTCGTGGCTGAGCTTGCGGCGCAATTCGCCATCGAGGTTGGAGAACGGTTCATCGAGCAACAGCAGTTGCGGCTCCGGTGCCAAGGCGCGGGCGAGGGCGACGCGCTGTTGCTGGCCGCCGGACAATTCGTGCGGGAAACGCTTGCCGAGGTTCTTCAGGTTGACCAGTTCCAGCAGCTCTTCGGTCACGCGATCCTTTTGCGGGTGCTTGCGGATGCCGAAGGCGATGTTGTCCGCGACGCTCAGGTGCGGGAACAGCGCGTAGTCCTGGAACACCATGCCGATCCGGCGTTTCTCCGGCGCCAAGGTGAAACCGGCGCTGGAAATGGTCTCGCCACCCAAGGTGATTTCGCCTTCGTGCACCGGTTCGAAACCGGCAATCGCGCGCAGGGTGGTGGTCTTGCCGCAACCGGACGAGCCGAGCAGGCAGCCGATGTCACCGGCATTGAGGTGCAGATTGAGGTTCTGCACCACGCGTTGGTCTTGATAGCCGCAAGCGAGGTTGCGCAGGTTCAGCAGTAATTCATGGCTCATGCGTGGTGATATGCCGGTTCGACGAGGAACTCGAGCAGGGCCTTCTGTGCGTGGAGACGGTTTTCTGCCTGATCCCAGGCGACGGAGCGCGGGTCATCAAGCAGGTCGAGGCTGATTTCTTCGCCACGGTGCGCTGGCAGACAGTGCATGAACAGCACGTCCTCGGCGGCGAGATCGAGCAGGGCGCGGTTGACCTGAAACGGTGCGAACAACTTCAGGCGCTTGGCAGTTTCCTCTTCCTGGCCCATGGAGGTCCAGACGTCGGTACTGACCAGGTGCGCGCCACGCACGGCGTCCTGCGGATCGCGGACGATGGTCACGCGATCGCCGGCCTTGGCGATGAACTCAGGGTTCGGCTCGTAGCCTTCGGGGCAGGCGATGCGCAACTGGAAGTCGAACTGGATCGCCGCTTCTATATAGCTGTTGCACATGTTGTTGCCGTCGCCGATCCAGGCCACGGTCTTGCCCTGGATCGAGCCACGGTGTTCGAGGAACGTCTGCATGTCGGCCAGCAACTGGCACGGGTGCAGGTCATCGGACAGGCCGTTGATCACCGGTACGCGCGAGTTGGCGGCGAATTCGGTCAGGGTGCTGTGGGCAAAGGTACGGATCATCACCGCGTCGAGCATGCTCGACATGACGATGGCGCAGTCGCCGATCGGCTCGCCACGGCCCAGTTGGGTGTCGCGCGGCGAAAGGAAGATCGCCTGGCCGCCGAGCTGGATCATGCCGGCTTCGAAGGAGATCCGTGTGCGGGTCGAGGATTTCTCGAAGATCATCCCCAGCACGCGGTTTTTCAGAGGCTCGAACAGTACGCCGCGGTTACGCAGGTCCTTGAGCTCAACGCCTCGACGGATCACGCTGACCAGCTCTTCGGGCGTGCAATCCATCAGGGAGAGAAAGTGCCTTGCGCTCATCATTGACTACCTTTTGCTACAAACCGCAGATGCTCAAAGCCTTGTTTATCGGAACAACGGGCGAGACCTGCGGCGTAAGCCGCACGGGGCGACGAAATAGGGGAAGGCGCGATATTGACACTAAATGTCGCGTTTTTCCAATAGGCTACTTTTTTTGCGGGATTCTGAGGGCGGACTGAACGTATCAGTTACGCATTTGAAGCCGGGTTCAGTAGAGCAGCGAGCCTCTTTGTACACTGGCCTCGCAGGGCTTGGCAATCCGGCGTGGCGGGGATGGCGCCGGGCTGGTCGGTTTTCGACCAGAGCGCCATGCCACCACTTGGTCGGGTGCTTGGGCTGAAACATTTGCTAAAGCAAAGTGCTGGGTTATAACTACCTTTCGAGCGACGCAGGAAGCCTCCGCATGGAATCGAAAGAACAACTGTTAATGGAATTGCTGGGCCACACGGCTCGCTCTCTGACCCATCTCACCGCCTCGGTCACCTCAATGTCGTTCGAACTGCTGCGCAGCGAAGACGAAGTGGTCAAGGCCGCCAGCCGCCAGATGATCGACCGCATGGCGACCATCAGCGCCGGCCTCGACGAGCACTGGCGCCTGATCGGCGAACTCACCGGCGTGCACGTCGCCCACGAGCAGATCGAAACCATTCAGGAAATCCAGTTGCAGGCGCCGCCGCAACTGCCGTCCAACTGATCGTGGCGGGTTATCGGGGCGCCTGATAGCCGTCGATTCACAAGACGAACGTCGCTGGCGCTGCACTGGCACACGGGCCATAGTTTTGTTCCCGCAGGCATTACCGTTGCCTGCCCAGAACAAGACAGAGACTGGCCATGACCAAGACTCTCCATCACCGTGCCTGCCACCTGTGCGAAGCCATCTGCGGCCTGACCATCGAGACCACCGAAACCGATGGCGATGTGGCGATCACTTCGATCAAGGGCGATGCCCTCGACACGTTCAGCCGTGGCCACATCTGTCCCAAGGCTGTGGCTTTGCAAGACATTCAGAATGATCCGGATCGCCTGCGCCAGCCGATGCGTCGGGTTGGCAGCGAATGGCTGCCGATCGCGTGGGACGAGGCATTTGCCTTGGTGGCGGAAAAACTGGCGGCGATTCAGGAGCGTCATGGGCAGAACGCCGTGGCGGTCTATCAAGGCAACCCGAGCGTGCATAACTACGGGCTGATGACCCACAGCAATTACTTCCTCGGCTTGCTGAAGACGCGCAATCGCTTTTCGGCGACCTCGGTCGATCAGTTGCCGCATCACTTGAGCAGTTACCTGATGTACGGCCATGGCCTGTTGCTGCCGATTCCGGACATCGACCACACCGATTTCATGCTGATCCTCGGCGGCAATCCGCTGGCCTCCAACGGCAGCATCATGACCGTGCCTGACGTCGAGAAGCGCCTGAAAGCCATTCAGGCCCGGGGCGGCAAAGTCGTGGTGGTCGATCCACGGCGCAGCGAAACGGCGGCGATGGCCGATCAGCATCTGTTCGTGCGCCCCGGTGGCGATGCGGCGTTATTGTTTGGGCTGCTCAACACGCTGTTTAGCGAAGGACTGACGCGCGACAGTCACTTGCCGATCGAGGGGCTGGATGAAGTGCGCGCAGCAGTGGCGACGTTTACTGCCGAGGCGATGAGTCCGCTATGTGCCGTTCCCGCTGAACAGATTCGTCAGTTGGCCCGCGACTTTGCCGCGGCGCCGAGTGCGGTTTGTTATGGGCGAATGGGCGTATCGACGCAGGCATTCGGCACGCTGTGCCATTGGGTCGTGCAGTTGATCAATCTGGTTACCGGCAACCTCGACCGTGTGGGGGGGGCACTGTGCACCGAGCCGGCGGTGGATTTGGTGGCGTCGACTTCGGGAGGGCACTTCAATAAGTGGCAGAGCCGTGTTTCCGGGCGTCCGGAATATGGCGGTGAGCTACCGGTGTCGGCGCTGGCCGAAGAGATGCTCACTGGCGGCGAAGGCCAGATCCGCGCGCTGATCACCGTGGCCGGCAACCCGGTGTTGTCGACGCCGAACGGACGTCAACTGGAGCAAGCGCTGGACGGCCTGGAGTTCATGGTCAGTATTGACCTGTACATCAACGAAACCACGCGTTATGCCGACCTGATCCTGCCGTCGACCTCGGCGCTGGAGAACGACCATTACGACACCACGTTCAACCTGTTTGCGGTGCGCAACGTCACTCGCTTCAATCGCGCGATCCTCGCCAAGCCTGAGGGCGCTTTGCATGACTGGGAGATCTTTGTGGGCCTGGCCAAGGCCTTTGCCGAGAAAACCGGCAAGGAACTGAAGCCAACCATGCCACCGTCGAAGATGATCGACATGGGCCTGCGCATGGGCATGTACGGTGACGCCTCCGAGCAAAAACTGTCACTGGCAACGCTGTTCGATCATCCCCACGGCGTTGATCTGGGCGCGTTGAAACCGAATCTGGCGAAGCGTTTGAAAACACCTGATCAGCGCGTGCAAGCTGCGCCGCCGGAGATCCTTGCTGATCTCGCACGCTTCGCCGCCTTGCAGGCACCGGCCGCCGATGAATTGCTGATGATTGGCCGCCGCCATGTGCGCAGCAACAATTCGTGGATGCACAACTACCATCGACTGGTGAAGGGCAAGCCGCGTCATCAATTGCTGATGCACCCGGATGATCTCGCCAGTCGCGGCCTCAATGACGGTCAGTTGGTGCGCGTCAGTTCGCGGGTCGGACAGATCGAAGTGGAAGTGCTCGGCAGTCTGGACATGATGAAGGGCGTGGTCAGCCTGCCGCACGGTTGGGGCCATGCGCGGCCGGGTGTGCAGATGACGATTGCCAGCGGCCAGCCGGGGTCGAGTGCCAATGATCTGACCGATGAATGTCAGCTCGATGAGTTGTCCGGCAATGCGGCGCTCAATGGCGTGCCGGTGAAGGTAGCGGCGGCTTGAGCATGTCTGTCGGGGAGACCGAGCATGGCGCTCGGGATTCCGTTACAATGCGCCACCGTGCCGACCCATGAGTCGGAAAGTTCAGCCGAGGTGCTCCATGGATATCATCGAAACGATTAAAGAGCAGATTGCCAACAACACCATTCTGCTTTACATGAAAGGCTCGCCGAATGCCCCACAGTGTGGCTTCTCCGCGAAAGCTGCGCAGGCTGTGATGGCGTGTGGCGAAAAGTTTGCGTACGTGGACATCCTGCAGAACCCGGAAATCCGCGCCAACCTGCCAAAGTACGCCAACTGGCCGACTTTCCCGCAACTGTGGGTCGGTGGTGAGCTGGTCGGCGGTAGCGATATCATGACCGAAATGTCGGCAGACGGTTCGCTGCAAAGCACCATCAAGGCGGCTGTTGAAGCCGCTGCTGCGAACAAGTCCGAAGCCTGACCGGCTTGTAGGGAAGCAAGCTTCTTTGCTTCCTCGCAGGTTCATTCGACAACGCTTCCCCTGTAGGAGCTGTCGAGTGAAACGAGGCTGCGATCTTTTGATCTTCAGCCAATAAAAAGCCCCGCACCTCGAAAGAGGGCGGGGCTTTTTGATGTCTTGAATCTGGCGAGTTGTTAAATCACTCTTCGCCCATCTGCGACTGCAGGTAATTCTCAAGACCGACTTTATCGATCAGGCCCAGTTGGGTTTCCAGCCAGTCGATATGCTCTTCTTCAGACTCGAGAATGTCTTCCAGCAGCTCACGGCTGCCAAAGTCGCCAACGGTTTCGCAGTGGGCGATCGCGGCTTTCAGGTCGGCGTGGCCGGTCTTCTCGATGCGCAGATCGCATTCCAGCATTTCCTGGGTGTGCTCGCCGATGTGCAGCTTGCCCAGGTCCTGGACGTTCGGCAGGCCTTCAAGGAACAGGATGCGCTTGATCAGCTTGTCCGCGTGCTTCATCTCGTCGATGGATTCTTTGTATTCGTGCTTGCCCAGCTTGTTCAGGCCCCAATCTTCATACATGCGCGCATGCAGGAAGTACTGATTGATCGCGACCAGCTCATTGGCAAGGATCTTGTTGAGATGCTGGATGACTGTGATGTCGCCTTTCATGATCGGAGTCCTGCCCTGTAATAGCTGTATATAAGGCGGAGTTTGAGCTTCGTATTTATAAGTGTCAAACCTAAGTTATTGAATAATATATGAAAATTAATCGGAATAAGAATGTTTGTGTTCCGCGTCTGGAGCCTAAGCGCTTGATTTACAGGCATAAAAAAACCGGACATAAGTCCGGTTCTTTGAAATAGGGGGTAATTACGCAGCAGTAAATTCTACCGGATAAGGAATCGCGGCCTGGGCGGTTTGCAGCTTGGTCAGGGTTTCGCGAACCACTTCCTTGGCAAGGCAGGCACATTTGCCGCACTGGCTGGCGACGCCGGTGGCCTGGCGGACTTCTTTATAGCTGCAGCAACCTTCATAGATCGCTTCGCGGATCTGTCCGTCGGTGACGCCAGTGCAGAGACAAACATACATAAGTGAGAACCGTCGCTGGTTGTGACTCAATTGCGATGGATCTTAATGTTAACGAGAATGATTGTCAAAGTGCTTTCGGAAAGGTTTTGCCGAGATGAGTGAGGGACTGACGAGCGGTAATGACTGGCCATCTGCCTGGCCCCGTAAATGCAGCACTGCTATCCGCTTACTTTAAAAAACCGTTAAGGACAGGCCAAAAACGCAGTGTATGATGGTCGGCCCTTGCGAAGGGGGTCGTGTCACAGGGCTGTCGTCCGAGGATGGCAGGCTGGCCGGACCCTGAACTTCAAGTTTTTACACCAGGAGATATCAATGAGCGTACTCGTAGGCAAACAAGCCCCTGACTTCACCGTCCCGGCCGTACTCGGCAATGGCGAGATCGTTGACAGCTTCACCCTGTCCTCGGCCATCAAAGGCAAATACGGCCTGGTGTTCTTCTACCCACTGGACTTCACCTTCGTCTGCCCGTCCGAGCTGATCGCTCTGGACAACCGCATGGCCGACTTCAAGGCGCGCAACGTTGAAGTGATCGCGGTGTCGATCGACTCGCACTTCACCCACAACGCCTGGCGCAACACTCCAGTGAACAATGGCGGCATCGGTCAGGTGAAATACACCATGGCTGCCGACATGAAGCACGACATCGCCAAGGCCTACGACGTTGAGTCCGAAGGCGGCGTAGCTTTCCGTGGCGCGTTCCTGATCGACGACAAAGGCGTTGTCCGCTCGCAGATCATCAACGACCTGCCACTGGGCCGTAACATGGAAGAGCTGATCCGTCTGGTCGACGCTCTGCAATTCCACGAAGAGCACGGCGAAGTCTGCCCTGCCAACTGGAAAAAAGGCGACAAAGGCATGAACGCTTCGCCAGAAGGCGTTGCGGCCTACCTGACCGAGAACGCTGCAGCCCTGTAAGGCGCAACGTCGAGGTACAAAAAAACCGGCCCACGTGGCCGGTTTTTTTATGCGCGGTTGAAACGGCGACAATCAGTCGTCGAAATCTTCCCAGCCGCCCATCTGCTTCCAGCGATTGACGATGCCGCAGAACAGCTCAGCGGTTTTTTCGGTGTCGTAACGCGCCGAATGCGCCTCACGGCCGTCGAAATCGATGTCTGCTGCCTGACAGGCTTTCGCCAGGACGGTTTGGCCATAAGCCAGACCGGCCAGGGTCGCGGTATCGAAACTGGAGAACGGGTGGAACGGATTGCGCTTCATGTCCAGTCGCGCAACGGCAGCATTGAGGAAGCCGAGGTCGAAGCTGCTGTTGTGGCCGACCAGAATCGCACGCTTGCAGCCGTTGGCCTTAAGCGCCTTGCGGATGCCACGGAAGATGTCGGTCAGCGCCGTTTCTTCGCTGACGGCCATGCGCAGCGGGTGATCGAGCTTGATGCCGGTGAACTCCAGCGCCGCCGCTTCGATGTTGGCGCCTTCGAAAGGCTCAACGCGGAAGAAGTAGGTGTGATCCGGGTAAACGAAACCCTTTTCATCCATGGCGATGGTGGTCGCGGCAATCTCCAGCAATGCATCGGTGGCCGAGTTGAAGCCACCGGTTTCTACGTCGACGACAACCGGCAGGTAACCGCGAAAACGCGCTGCCATCGGATGACGGGAACCGCCGCCGCCACCTTGACCTTCCAGTTCGTCGTCGAAATGGTCTTCACTCACGCGTGTTCCTCCAGCAGGCGCCAGCGCAGTTTTTCACCGGCGCGCAGCGGGATAACGGTCAGCTCGCCAAATGGCAGGCTGGTTGGGGCGGTCCATTCTTCGCGAACCAGGGTGATGCGATCGGTGTTCGCCGGCAGGCCATAGAAGCGTGGGCCGTTGAGGCTGGCGAAGGCTTCGAGCTTGTCCAGCGCATTACGCTGTTCGAATGCTTCGGCATACAGTTCGATGGCGGCGTACGCGGTGTAGCAGCCGGCGCAGCCGCAAGCGGCTTCCTTGGCGTGCTGGGCGTGCGGTGCCGAATCGGTACCGAGGAAGAACTTCGCGCTGCCGCTGGTGGCGGCATCGAGCAGGGCTTCCTGGTGCGTATTGCGCTTGAGGATCGGCAGGCAATAGAAGTGCGGCCGAATCCCGCCAACCAGCATGTGGTTGCGGTTGTAGAGCAGGTGATGCGCGGTGATGGTCGCGCCAACGTTGGCCGAAGCCTCGTTGACGAACTGCACGGCATCGCCGGTGGTGATGTGTTCGAACACGACTTTCAAGGTCGGGAAACGCTCGACCACACGACGCATGTGTTCATCGATGAAAATCTTTTCGCGGTCGAAGACATCGACGTCGCCACGAGTGACTTCGCCGTGGATCAGCAGCGGCATACCAACTTCGGCCATGGCTTCCAGCGCCGGGAAAATCTTGTCGATGCTGGTAACCCCGGAGTCGGAGTTGGTGGTGGCGCCAGCCGGGTACAGCTTGGCGGCGTGCACGAAACCGCTGGCCTTGGCCTCACGAATTTCTTCGGGCTGGGTGCGGTCGGTGAGGTACAGCACCATCAACGGCTCGAAACGACTGCCGGCCGGGCGGGCAGCGAGAATCCGCTGGCGATAGCCGTCGGCTTCAGCGGCGTTGCGCACCGGAGGTACCAGGTTGGGCATGATGATGGCGCGACCAAACGTGCGCGCAACATCGGCAACGGTATTGGTCAACACGGCACCATCGCGAAGATGAATGTGCCAGTCGTCGGGACGCAGCAGGGTCAGGCGGTCGGACATGAGGGGATTCCAGGCGGGTCAAACTGAGGCGAATGCTACCGGAAAAGACTCTTGCAGGCACTCGCTATCAAGTTTTGCAGGAACCTTCCGATATCCCGTAGGTATGCCGTAAACGTAGTGTGAATCGGTCTTTGTGTTTCAGAAGCCAATGGAGCCTCCCGTGCGCCAGCGATATTTAGCCTTGCTCAGTGTGTTTGCCAGCTTTCCCGCCATGGCGCTCACGTACCAGACCCGCCTGGAGAATATTGAGTGGACGGTCGCCGGCGACAAGTTCGAATGTCGTCTGACACAGCCGATCACTGATTTCGGCTCGGGGGAGTTCGTGCGCAAGGCAGGCGAGCAGGCGGTATTCCGTCTGAACGCCTATAACGCCATGCTGGGCGGTGGGGCGGCGACGTTGCTCGCGGCAGCCGCGCCGTGGCAGCCGGGACGCGGTGACATCAATCTGGGCACCGTCAGACTGGGCAGTGGTAACGTGTTGTTCAACAGCTCTCAGTCCCAGGCCGGAGGTCTGATCAGCGGCCTGATGGATGGTCGCAGCCCGGTGGTGCGCCGTGCTTCGGGCGATGGACGCGTGTCGGAAGTGCGTTTGTTGCCGGTCAAGTTCAGCAAGGCGTTTAACGACTATCAGACCTGTGTGGCGAAATTGCTGCCGCAGAATTTTGACCAGATCAAGCAGTCGCAGATCGGTTTCCCCGGCGAGGGCGTTGATCTGGACTCCGCCGCCAAGGCCAAACTGCAAGTGATGCTCGAATTCATGAAGGCCGATCCGACGGTCAATCACATCGAACTCGACGGCCATTCCGATAACAGCGGCAATCGCCTGACCAACCGTGAATTGTCGCGCCGCCGGGCACTGGCGGTGGTCGACTTCTTCAAGGCCAATGGCATCGCCGAATCGCAGATCACAGTACGTTTTCACGGTGAACAATACCCATTGGTTCCGAACACCAATGCGGCCAACCGGGCGAAGAACCGTCGGGTTGCGGTGAAGCTTGCACGCGTGGCGCCAACCACCGCTCCAGCGCCTCAGACGAGCACCCCTGCCAGCACCGCAGCAACTTCCTGACCCGCCGGTCATCGTCGCGCTCTCGACAGATTCTGTCGCTTTGTCGTCTTAAGCTGTCGCGCCTCTGTAAATTATCGCGTTTGGGCGGTAGACTCCTCGGCTTTCCGTAGAACCCCGTGGAGTGATGGCATGGCGGACGTAAACAAGGTCGTTCTGGCGTATTCCGGCGGCCTGGACACTTCGGTGATCCTCAAGTGGCTGCAGGATACTTATAACTGTGAAGTGGTGACGTTCACCGCTGACCTGGGTCAAGGCGAAGAGGTCGAGCCGGCTCGCGCCAAGGCGCAGGCCATGGGCGTCAAAGAAATCTACATCGACGACCTGCGCGAAGAATTCGTGCGTGACTTTGTGTTCCCGATGTTCCGCGCCAACACCGTTTACGAGGGCGAGTACCTGCTGGGTACTTCCATCGCGCGTCCGCTGATCGCCAAACGTCTGATCGAAATCGCCAACGAAACCGGCGCTGACGCCATTTCCCATGGTGCCACCGGCAAGGGCAATGACCAGGTACGTTTCGAACTGGGTGCCTACGCGCTCAAGCCAGGCGTGAAGGTGATTGCTCCATGGCGTGAGTGGGACCTGCTGTCCCGCGAGAAGCTGATGGACTACGCCGAGAAGCACGCGATCCCGATCGAGCGCCACGGCAAGAAGAAATCCCCGTACTCGATGGATGCCAACCTGCTGCACATCTCCTATGAAGGCGGCGTGCTGGAAGACACCTGGACCGAGCACGAAGAAGACATGTGGCGTTGGACCGTCTCCCCGGAGAACGCGCCTGACAAACCGCAATACCTGGAACTGACCTACCGCAACGGCGACATCGTTGCGCTGGACGGTGTCGAAATGACTCCGGCCACCGTGCTGGCGACGCTGAACAAGATCGGTGGCGAACACGGTATCGGTCGTCTGGACATCGTTGAAAACCGTTACGTCGGCATGAAGTCCCGTGGCTGCTACGAAACCCCGGGCGGCACCATCATGCTGCGCGCTCACCGCGCCATTGAGTCGATCACCCTGGATCGCGAAGTCGCTCACCTCAAAGACGAGTTGATGCCCAAATACGCCAGCCTGATCTACACCGGCTACTGGTGGAGCCCTGAGCGTCTGATGCTGCAGCAGATGATCGATGCTTCGCAGGTCAACGTGAACGGTGTGGTTCGCTTGAAACTGTATAAAGGCAACGTCATCGTCACCGGCCGCAAGTCCGACGATTCGCTGTTCGACGCCAACATCGCGACCTTCGAAGAAGATGGCGGTGCTTACAACCAGGCCGACGCGGCGGGCTTCATCAAGCTCAACGCGCTGCGCATGCGCATTGCTGCCAACAAGGGCCGCAAACTGTTCTGAGCCCTTCAGACGCGCAATAAAATGGCGACCTTGTGTAGAGCAAGGTCGCCATTGTGCAAAATCTTCTCCTTGCGGCTTCTGATAGCCGTCCCTTCTCAGCCGTTCGCGTTTTTATTCCTGTTCGTTGGTCAAAAACTTTCCAATACGCAGACGTTCTGCGAGCTGGTGTTGTAAATAATACAAAACGTCAAATTTGCGCTTTTCTTCGAATGTTTATTGTTCCGCAGTATGTTTTCCTTGAGTAAAAAATCCGACACGTCATTGGAAAGAAATACGATAAGTCGAGAGTGTTGCTTGTTGCTCTGTCGGATTTTTTCCAGAACGGTGGCGAAATCGGTTTGCGTACCCATCTGGCGCGCATCAATGATGTCCAGATTGGAGGTTGATCCAGACAGTTGAATGTTGTGTCGTACAAACAACTTATTCCGGTTTGACGGTGGGTCTGAAGTGTTATCGGTACGTTGTGAGTTCTTGCTCGGTGCCGATGCCTCTTCACAGAACAGGACGGAGATCGAGACACCCGTAACGGGTCGCAAGAGTGACTCTTGCACTGCACAGTTGCGCTTATTGTCACGGTCCTTTTTTTCGAGGTTTTTCAGGAACGCCTTGTCATCGCTGAAATCAGAAGGCGAGTAGAGTGAACGGTAATTAAAGTTAAGGGTGAGAAAGAAAAGAAACAACAAGTAGAACGGAAAGCTGATCAGAAACCATAAATAAGTTTGCCGATCCTCGCCATCCAGGAAGGGCAGCGAGATGGCGGCCGAGGTTTCCGAGATGAGTGCGAAGATGGCAATGATGGTCATTGGGTTAGTGATTTTTTTGGGTATCTTCAATATATTTCTTCTCATGGGTTTACTGCTTCTAAAAATGGGTAGGTGTGCTTTTTAAGTATTGTAGGTAACTAACGCTATGGGCTTCGTAACAAGGTCTTGGCAGTTAATATAAGTGCTGCCAGAACAATGTTTGATCAGTGTTGGGATTTAGTGTGTGAGCGGGTTTGTTTTTGTCGAATAACAGCGGAATGTTATTGTGGATATCGCCAGCAAGTAACAGCGTCTGACCCGGATTTAGAGCGTTTATGGCCGTAGGAGCGTTGCGCAAGCGCCTATTGAAGAGGTTGCATATAGACACAAAATCGCGCAGGGATTAAACCGATCGCCGGGGTCTGAAGGCAGTCTGTGTTTGGTGGTGGTCGGTTTTTTGTGGGAATAATCCTCAATGCTTGTAGGGAATGTCTCTCGCTGCAAGTGCTCGCTAACCTTGGCATGCCATCGATCAGTTGAGTCGGCTATTGTGCCTGTTCTAAAAATTCGAACAGCGAAACTGGACTTGCCCATGAATAAAGTGCTGATCGTGGATGATCACCCCGTCATTCGTCTTGCTGTGCGTATGCTGATGGAACGTCATGGCTACGAAGTTATTGCAGAAACGGATAATGGCGTGGATGCGTTACAACTGGCTCGCGAACAAATGCCGGATATTGTCATTCTGGATATTGGAATACCGAAACTTGATGGTCTGGAAGTTATTGCGCGTTTGGCGTCGACCGCGATGCCGATGAAGGTTCTGGTGCTGACGTCTCAGGCACCGGGTCATTTTTCAATGCGCTGCATGCAGTCCGGGGCGGCGGGATATGTGTGCAAACAACAGGATTTGACCGAGCTGCTCAGCGCCATCAAGGCGGTACTGTCCGGCTACAGTTATTTTCCCAATCAGGCCCTGCATACCGTACGTACCAGTCTGGGCAATGCCAGCGAAGCGGATATGGTGGACCGTCTTTCCGGGCGTGAAATGATGGTCTTGCAGCAATTGGCCCGGGGAAAGACCAACAAGGAAATTGCCGATGGCATGTTTCTCAGCAACAAGACGGTCAGCACCTATAAAACCCGTTTGTTACTCAAACTCAATGCACGCTCTCTGGTGGACCTGATCGAGTTGGCGCAACGTAATGGTCTGGTCTGAGCTGGTTTTGCGCTGATGGGGTCATGGGCCGATCAAACCAGCTAGCCGCAGAAAGTGAAAAGCCTCCGTTTCGGGAGGCTTTCAAGTATCAGAGATCAAAATCGTAATCGGCCAATTGCTTTTGCAGTCGGCGCTCCTCAAGCATGTTATCGATAGTGCGGCGCTTTCTTAGATTGGTTTTGGCAACCTCGACCACCGGTTCCTCTGCGTCAGCGTCTGCGGTGTCAACGTCGTCTACGTCCAGTTGTTCTTTGTCGCTACTCATAAGGTTAACTCCGGCTAAGACTGCCTTTGGCGCTCCTTATATCGGTAATGCAGCGACGGGTAAAAAAGATTTTTTCAATCGATCAGTTAATAAATCCAATAGCGGGTCAATCGTCCGACGTTTTGGCCTTGTACTCGCACAAGTCTTCGATCCGACAGCTACCACAGCGGGGTTTGCGCGCCAGACACACATAACGTCCGTGAAGAATCAGCCAATGGTGGGAGTCGAGCAGAAATTGCTTGGGTACAAACTTCATCAGCTTGTTTTCTACCTCAACCACGTTTTTGCCGGGCGCAATGCCAGTGCGGTTGCTGACACGGAAAATATGCGTGTCGACGGCCATGGTCAGTTGACGGAACGCCGTATTGAGCACCACGTTCGCGGTTTTTCGGCCTACGCCGGGCAAGGCTTCGAGCTCCTCGCGGGTCTGCGGCACCTCACCGCCATGTCGTTCGACCAGCAAACGGCAGGTCTCGATGACGTTCTTGGCCTTGCTGTTGTAGAGCCCGATGGTCTTGATGTATTCGGACAGACCTTCGACACCCAACGCATGGATCGCCGCAGGGGTATTGGCCATCGGGAACAACTTCGCCGTCGCCTTGTTGACGCCGACATCAGTCGACTGCGCCGACAGAATCACGGCGATCAGCAGTTCGAACGGCGAGGAATAAGCCAGCTCGGTTTTCGGCTCCGGATTGTCTTCATGCAGTCGGCGAAAGATCTCAAGACGTTTTGCGGCATTCATGGGCGATGCGTTTCCTTGGAAATTGAGTTCGTGCGAGTCCACGCCTGACGGGCCGCGAGCAGCAGACCCAGGACGATGAAGGCGCCGGGAACCAGAGTGACCAGATGCAGGCCCTCACTGAATAAAACAAGTCCTTGCCCGTGTTCGAAAAGTTCTCGACCGAGGCTGCCCCGGCCTGCGAGTTCACGCAGCGCGGCGAGTATCAACATCAATCCACCAAACACAAGGCCGAGCTTGAGACGACGAGGCAGCGTCTGGCTGAAGAATCCATTGTGTTCCAGCACCACACACTGCAAGGCAATCAGACCGGCATAGAGCCCGAAAGCCTGATGCCATGGCAACATCCAGCGTTGCGCGAAAATCTCGGCACAACTGGTCAAGGTCGCCGCGAGCAGAACGCTGGCCAGCCCTGCACTTGCTCCCGTCAGGCGCGACCGCAGGGGGGGCATGCACAGGCCATAAGCCGCCACGACAATGGCAAACATCAAGACTGCTCCCGACGCGGCAGCCAGCGAACCGGTCGTGCCCAGCACCAGCGCCAGCATCAATGCGTTCGCCGGGTGCGTTGTCCGGTTCATTGTTCGCTCCCCAGCAGCACTGCACGGTGTTCGTCGAAGTAGCGCAGGGCATCATGGATCGCATTGACCGCCGCGCGAGACGTGATGGTCGCCCCGGCTAGTTGATCAAATTGTCCCTGATCCTTTTTCAACGCCCAACCTGAAGCCGTCGGCTCGTTGCTCGATTTGCCGGTAAATGCCTGGAGCCAGGTATTCGGCCAGTCGCCCAGATGCCCGCCGAGCGCCGGGGTTTCTGATTGCTTGAGGGTTTTCACTCCGAGCATTTTTCCGTTGGCATCAATCGCGATCAGCAGTTCAATGCTGCCGGCATAGCCTTCGGTCTGGCTACGCAGTAGCACTGCAATCGTTCGCCCCGCCTTGGTCGCGCGATAGCCGCCGCTCAGGTTGCTATGTCTCAAGGCGGTGTCGGCCAATGCCAGCGGCTGTGCCAGCGGTTGGTTGTCGTAAGTCTCGGGCGCGAGGACGTCGAGCAGTTTGCGACTGTCGAGCAGCCGTTGCCCGGCGGCAATCTGCGGCGCATTGCTGTGTTGCACCAGATACGTCGTACCGATGCCGAGCACGGCCAACAGCAGCAGGGTGATTGCGCTGGTCGTGTGGTTCATGGGCGCACCTGGGCCGGGCGGCCAGCGGTAAAGCGCTCCAGTGCCGGCACGCAGAGATTCATCAGCAGTACGGCAAACGCGACACCGTCCGGGTAACCGCCCCAGGTGCGGATCAGATAAGTCAGCACCCCGACTCCGACGCCAAACAACAGGCGAGCGAGTGAGCTTTTTGCGCCGGATACCGGTTCAGTGATGATGAAAAACGCGCCGAGCATGGTCGCCCCGCTCAGCAGATGAAACAGTGGCGAGCCGTGAGAATCGGAGCCAGAGCCATTCCAGAACAGCAAGCTGACCACAAACAGGCTGGCGAGCATGCCGACCGGCGCGTGCCAGGCGAACACCCGCCGTTGCAGCAGAAACAGACCACCGACGAGAAACGCCAGGTTCACCCACTCCGCACCACGCCCGCCGAAGCGCCCGAACGCCGGGTTGGCGGCGAAGAGTTCGTCGATGGTCAGGCTTTTATTGATGCGCAGGCTGTCCAGCGCGGTCGCCTGAACCCAGGCGTCCGGCGCCTGACCTGGGTTGAACACCTGTTGCACAGCATCGAGCAGCGCCATGCCGTGGGCCGGCCAGTGGGTCATGGGTTGCGGGAACATGACGATGGCCATGGCAAAACCGAGCATGGCCGGGTTGAACGGGTTTTTGCCAACGCCGCCGTAAAGGTGTTTGCCAAACAACAGGCCCGAGGCCATCGCGGTCACTGTCAGCCACCACGGGCAATAAGGCGGCAGGGCGGCGGCCAGCAGTGTCGCGCTGACCAGTGCACTGCCGTCGCTCAGCGTTGGCAACAAGGGTTGTCGACGCAAGCGTGTGACGCCTGCCTCGACGATCAATGCGGTGCTGACGGCGAGGATCAGGTTGATCAACACGCCCCAACCGAAAAACCAGAACAACGCCAACAAGCCCGGCAGCATGGCGAGCAACACCATTTTCATCGCCTGTTGCAGGCGCTCGTCAGGTGTCTCAAGGGGCGACATGGTCTTGCACCTGGCGCTCGGCGTCTTGCAGGCGGGCGCGGGCCTTGTCGAGAATTTCGCTTGGCGTGTCGCCGCTACGTTCGAGTTTGCTCAGGTCGGCGCGGGCGTAGGCCAATTCGGTTTTCAACTGGCGCAGTTGGCTGTCGATAGGGCGCTTTTCCACGCGCACGAGGTCCGGCGCGGGCTGATCGCTTGAGGCCTCGGCGGCGTGCAGAGCTTGCTCGGCGTCACGCAGAGCTTGTTCCAGTGTGGCGATCTGCTCCGTCGGCGCTTCGACGGTCTGGGCCTTTTTCAGTTCGGCGCGGCGCATGGCCAACTGGATTTTCGCCCGCTTCAGATCAGCGTCCTTCGCCGGGGCTGGTGCTGGCGCGAGCGGAACGGCGGGTGCGGTGCTTTCAAGGTTCGCCAACGCCTGTTCAGCCGCTTCGAATTGTTGCTGCAAAACGATCAGTTGCGACTGTTGCTCAAACGTCGGCGGATGGCCGAAGGCTTTCAGCGATTTGTGCAATTGCGCGCGGCTCATCGCCACGTCGATCTTGGCTTTTTTCAGCGCGGCGTCAGCGGTGGCGATTTTCTGCGCGCGCACGCGTTCAAGGGCAGCTTGCACCGGGTCGGTGGCCGTGACTTCGGCTTGCACGGTTTTTTTCGCCCGCGCCTCGCGCTCAGCCTGTTTCTGCTGTTCCTCCCGTTGCAGGCGGGCGTTGCGTCGCTCGAAGCGCTGGCGTGCATGATCGCGTTTGGCGGCGCGGGCGCGTTGGTCTTCGAGGCTGAAGGCGAGGCCACCGACCACTGGCAGCGTGCCGAGCGGCAGTGGATGCATTTCGATGCAGTCCACCGGGCACGGCGCCACGCACAGATCGCAACCGGTGCATTCGTCGATGATCACCGTGTGCATCAGTTTGGCGGCGCCAACGATCGCGTCGATCGGGCAGGCCTGAATGCACTTGGTGCAACCGATGCATTCGGCTTCGCGGATGTACGCCACTTGCGGCGGTGCCGTGCCGCGACTGACGTCCAGTTCCAGCACCGGCACTTTCAACAGTTCGGCCAGCGCCGCGACAGTTTCGTCGCCGCCCGGCGGGCATTTGTTGATCGGCTCGCCGTCAACGATGCCTTGCGCGTAGGGTTTGCATCCGGGGTGGCCGCACTTGCCGCATTGGGTCTGCGGCAGCAGGGCATCGATGCGTTGAATCAGACTCATGTTTTGATCAGTCCACTGAATCCGAGAAAAATCACTGCCATCAGTCCGGCGCTGATCAGATCGATCGGCAATCCGCGAAAGGGCAGGGGAATATCGTTGTCGGCGCTGCGTTCGCGCAAATCACTGAACAGGCTCAGCGCCAGCCAGAAACCCAGCCCGGCACCGAAACTCAGCGCTGTCGCCTGCAACAGGCCCTGATCGTTCTGCGCATTGATCAGCGCCAGGCCGAGCACGCCGGCATTGCTCAGCAGTAACGGCCACAATCCATCGAATGGCCAGTCGGGCAGTCCGCGCGCCAGCCATTTCAGGATCGGCGCGATCAGCAGCACGCTCAGCGGCAGAAACACGAACAGGCGCAGGGCTTCAAGTTGCAGCGGCACCAACAGCCAGTGCCAGGCCGCGTAACTGAGCACGCCGACCACCGCCATCAGGCACAACGTCGCCAGCCCCAGCGCATGCACTTGGCGGCGATTGCCGGCCAGCAGCGGATCGACGCCCAGCGGCCAGTGCAACACGAAGTTGTTGAGCAGCGCAGCACTGAAAAGCGTAAGCACGAGTTCGGTCATGGTTCTGCCGGTGAAACGGGCGGATGTCTCATAAGGTTAGGCATTATCCGGCCGCCATGGAGGGTGGGCCAGATATGAAAAATCCCACCGGCATGCGGGGCACGTCGGTGGGATCGATTTACTGAACAGTCTTACTTGATGCGTTGACCGGGCTTGGCGCCGCTGTCCGGGCTCAGCAGGTAGATTTCTTCACCGCCGGGGCCGGCCGCCATCACCATGCCTTCGGAGATGCCGAACTTCATTTTCCGTGGCTTGAGGTTGGCGATCATCATGGTCAGGCGACCGTCGAGTTTGGACGGATCCGGGTAGGCGCTCTTGATCCCGGAGAACACGTTGCGTTGCTCGTCACCGATGTCCAGGGTCAGGCGCAACAGCTTGTCGGCGCCTTCCACGTGTTCAGCCTTGACGATCAGCGCGACGCGCAGGTCGACGGCAGCAAAGGTGTCGAAGTCGATTTCCGCCGACAGCGGATCCTTGGTCAGTTCACCGTTGCCAGCAGGGGCAGCGGCACCGGTATCGGTCTGGCTGGCGGTCAGGTCTTCTTTGGAGGCGTCGCTCATGGCTTGTACTTTTACCGGGTCGATGCGGGTCATCAGCGGCTTGAATTCATTGAGCTGATGGTTGGCCAGCAGGGTGGTGTGGTCGTTCCAGGTCAGCGGCGCGACGTTGAGGAACGCCTCGGCATCGGCGGCAAGCAGCGGCAGCACCGGTTTGAGGAAGATCACCAGTTGGCGGAACAGGTTGATGCCGGTGGCGCAGATCGCCTGGACTTCATCCTGTTTGCCTTCCTGCTTGTTCAACGACCATGGCGCCTTGTCGGCGATCCACGCGTTGGCGCGGTCGGCCAGGGCCATGGTTTCACGCATGGCACGGGCAAAATCGCGGGCTTCATAGGCGTCGGCAATGCTTGGCGCTGCGGCCAGGAATGCTTCAGTCAGCTCTGGCGCGGCATTGTTGTCGATCAACAGACCGGCGTTGCCTTTCTGAATGAAGCCGGCGCAACGGCTGGCGATGTTGACCACTTTGCCGACCAGGTCAGAGTTGACCTTCTGCACGAAATCTTCGAGGTTCAGGTCGAGGTCATCGACGCCACGGCCCAGCTTGGCCGCGTAGTAGTAACGCAGGTATTCCGGTGACAGGTGATCCAGGTAAGTACGGGCCTTGATGAACGTGCCGCGGGACTTGGACATTTTTTGCCCGTTGACGGTCAGGTAACCGTGCACGTTGATCCCGGTCGGCTTGCGGAAACCGGCGCCTTCGAGCATCGCCGGCCAGAACAGGGCGTGGAAGTTGACGATGTCCTTGCCGATGAAGTGGTACAGCTCGGCGGTGGAATCCTTGCCCCAGAACGCGTCGAAATCCAGCGCAGGCGTGCGGTCGCAAAGGTTCTTGAAGCTGGCCATGTAACCGATCGGCGCATCCAGCCACACGTAGAAATACTTGCCCGGCTCGCCCGGGATCTCGAAGCCGAAGTATGGCGCATCGCGGGAGATGTCCCACTGCTGCAGGCCAGCGTCCAGCCACTCGGCGATCTTGTTGGCTACGGCGTCTTGCAGGGTGCCGCTGCGGGTCCAGGTCTGCAGCATTTCCTGGAAGTCCGGGAGCTTGAAGAAGAAGTGCTGGGAATCCTTGAGCACCGGGGTGGCGCCGGAGATGGCCGACTTCGGATCCTTCAGGTCGGTTGGTGCGTAGGTCGCACCGCATTTTTCGCAGTTGTCGCCGTACTGGTCTTCGGTGCCGCATTTCGGGCAGGTGCCCTTGATGAAGCGGTCGGCCAGGAACATTTTCTTTTCCGGGTCGAAATACTGGGTGATCGAGCGCTGGGCAATGTGCCCGGCGTCACGCAGCTTGAGGTAGATCTGGCTCGACAGCTCACGGTTTTCTTCGGCGTGAGTGGAGTGGAAGTTGTCGAAATCAACCAGGAACTCGGCAAAGTCGGCGCTGTGTTCAGCCTGCACGTTGGCGATCAGTTGTTCCGGGGTGATGCCTTCCTTTTCCGCGCGCAGCATGATCGCCGAACCGTGGGCGTCGTCGGCGCAGACATAGATGCATTGATTGCCGCGATGCTTCTGGAAGCGCACCCACATATCGGTCTGGATATATTCCAGCATGTGGCCAAGGTGGATCGAACCGTTGGCGTAGGGCAGGGCGCTGGTGACGAGGATCTTGCGTGGTTCGGACATGTGGGGCTTCGCTACTTGATGAAACGGAGGTCGGCCACTATAAAGCGCTGGCGCATATTTTTCACCCTGTGCACCTGTTTCATTGGATGAGCAGACAGAAAAGATCGCGGCCTTCGCCAGCGCCTGCAGATGTATGTCGATCTACTGTAGGCGCTGCCGAAGGCTGCGATCTTTTCAGGTACGATACTCGCCATCTTTTCCAGTCTTGTTATCGGAGTTGCCCATGAGTGCCGTCACTCGCGCAGCGGTGGAAGCCGTCCTCAGCCAATACACCGACCCTTACCTGAACCAGGACCCGGTCAGCGCCGGTTGCGTGAAAAACATCGAGATCGTCGGTGACCGCGTCAATGTTCAGCTGGAAATCGGTTACGCCGCCGGTCTGTTCAAGAGCGGCTGGGCGCAACTGCTGCAATTGGCCATCGAAAACATCGACGGTGTGGTTATCGCCAAGGTTGAGGTCAACAGCGTGATCGCCGCGCACAAGGCCCAGGCGCAGATTCCGGGGCTGGCCAACGTCAAGAACGTGGTCGCCGTGGCGTCGGGCAAGGGCGGTGTCGGTAAATCGACCACCGCGGCCAACCTTGCGCTGGCCCTGGCCCGCGAAGGCGCCAAGGTCGGCATTCTCGACGCCGATATCTACGGCCCGAGCCAGGGCATCATGTTCGGCATCCCCGAGCGCACCCGTCCTGAAATCAAGGATCAGAAGTGGTTCGTGCCGCTCAAGGCCCACGGCGTCGAAGTCATGTCGATGGCCTTCCTGACCGACGACAACACGCCGATGGTCTGGCGTGGGCCGATGGTCTCCGGTGCGTTGCTGCAACTGGTCACGCAAACTGCTTGGGGTGATCTGGATTATCTGGTGATCGACATGCCGCCAGGCACTGGCGATATCCAGCTGACCCTGGCGCAGAAAGTCCCGGTGGCCGGTGCGGTCATCGTCACCACACCGCAGGATCTGGCCCTGCTTGACGCGCGCAAAGGCGTGGAAATGTTCCGCAAGGTCAACATTCCGGTGCTGGGCGTGGTGGAAAACATGGCCGTACACATCTGCTCGAACTGCGGCCATGCCGAGCATCTGTTCGGTGAGGGCGGTGGTGAGAAGCTGGCAACCCAGTATGGCGTCGAACTGCTGGCTTCGTTGCCGTTGTCGATGCTGATCCGCGAGCAGGCCGATGGCGGCAAGCCGACGGTGATCGCCGAGCCGGACAGCCAGATTGCCATGGTCTATCAGGAACTGGCCCGCCACGTTGGCGCGCGGATTGTGTTGCAGGAAGCGGCAACGCCGGCGATGCCGAACATCACCATCAGCGACGATTGAAAACTATCTGTAAAGCGCAGGACAAAACTGTGGGAGCGAGCCTGCTCGCGAATGCGGTGGATCAGACAACCAATGGGTTGAATGACACACCGCATTCGCGAGCAGGCTCGCTCCCACATTGTTTTGTGTGGTGAGACTTAGATCCGCAACCCGCCATCCATCTCCAGAATCCGCCCGGTGTAGTAGTCGTTCTCGAAGATATACGCCGCTGAATGGGCGATCTCTTCAGGCTTGCCCATACGCTTGAGCGGAATCCCCGCGGTCATTTTCTCCAGCGCTTCGGGCTTCATGCCCAGGGTCATTTCGGTTTCGATGAAGCCCGGGGCAATACCCGCCACGCGAATGCCATAGCGCGCCAGCTCCTTGGCCCAGGTCACGGTGGCCGCCGCTACGCCAGCCTTGGCGGCGGAGTAGTTGGTCTGGCCAACGTTGCCCGCACGCGAGATCGACGAGATGTTGATGATCGCACCGCTGTTCTTCAGCTCGACCATTTTTGCTGCCACTTCACGGGTGCACAGGAACACGCCGGTCAGGTTGACGTCGATCACTGCTTGCCACTGGGCCAGGCTCATCTTGGTCATTTCGCCGTCCTTGACCTTGAGCAGCAGGCCATCGCGCAGGATCCCGGCGTTATTGATCAAACCATGGATCGCGCCGAAATCTTCGGCGACCTGGGCAACCATGTGCTCGACCTGCTCTTCATTGGCGACGTTGCACAGATAACTGCGCGCCTCGACACCCTTGGCTTTGCAGGCAGCCACTGCGTCGTCGAGTTTTTCCTGGTTCAGATCGACCAGCGCCAGCTTCGCGCCTTTGCCGGCGAAATACTCGGCCATCGAGCGGCCCAAACCCTGGCAACCGCCAGTGATAATGATTACTTTGTCGTTGAGTTGCATGCGCATGCCCCGATAGCAGGTCAGAGTGGTTTTCCCTTAAGAGAGCCTCTCAATCTGCGCCCGACGTGGTCTGGCTGCACATGAGAAATGCCCCGATGGTGGCCGGAACTTATCCCGGGCACCTGTCCGTTTTTTCGACGGATTCTATTTAAGGAGTCATAAATTGAGCGTTGAAGTGGCGAAGAATGCCCGAGAATTGCTTCTCAAGGAATACCGGGGAGTGCTGTCGACCCACTCCAAGTCGATGCCCGGTTTTCCCTTTGGCTCAGTCGTGCCTTATTGCCTGGACGAGCAGGGCCGGCCGTTGATCCTGATCAGCCGCATCGCCCAGCACACCCACAACCTGCAGAAAGACCCGAAGTGTTCGATGCTGGTGGGTGAGCGCGAAGCCGATGACGTGCAGGCCGTTGGTCGCCTGACCTATCTGGCTGAGGCGCAAAAGCTCCAAGACCCCGCCGCCATCGAAGCGGCCGCCGAGCGTTACTACCGCTACTTCCCGGACTCCCAGAACTACCACAAGGCCCATGACTTCGATTTCTGGGTGCTCAATCCGGTGCGCCATCGCTACATCGGCGGTTTCGGCGCCATTCATTGGATCGACCAACTGACCTTGGCCAATCCGTTCGCCGGCAAGGCTGAAATCAGCATGGTCGAACACATGAACAGCGACCACGCCAAAGCCATCGCGCACTACGTAGAACTGGCCGGTCTGCCGAAAACCGTGCCGGCGCAACTGGCCGGGATCGACACCGAAGGCATGCACCTGCGCATCGGTCAGGCGTTGTACTGGTTACCGTTTCAAGCACCATGTCATACGCCGATACAAGTGCGCGAAGCCTTGGTTTCTCTGGCTCACGCAGAGGTTTGGCCAAAAAATGCAGTGGCCGACGCTTGAATTCACGAAAGGGCGACGTCATCTAAGGCTTACTGCAAGGCATTTCTTGCGTTGAGGAATCTTTGATGCGCCCTTTTTTGTTGCTCTTTCTGCTGTTTCCGGTGCTGGAGCTGTTCGTATTCGTCAAAGTGGCAGGGGCTATCGGGTTTTTTCCGGCCCTGCTGCTGATCATTCTCGGCTCGATGTTCGGTGTGTTCGTGCTGCGCGTCGCCGGTCTGGCCACGGCCCTGCGTGCCCGTGAAAGCCTGAACCGCGGCGAACTGCCCGCGCAAACCATGCTCGAAGGCCTGATGCTGGCACTGGCCGGTGGTCTGTTGATCCTGCCGGGCTTCATCAGCGACGTGGTGGGTCTGGTGATGCTGCTGCCATTCACCCGGCGTCTGCTGGCCAATAAAATGCGCCAGCGTGCCGAAGAACAGGCCATGCGCCAGCGTGCGTTCGCCGACGACCTGCAACCTCGCGGCGGTCCAGCACCGCGCCAGCCTATCGGCCGAGAGGGTGATGTGATCGAAGGTGAGTTCGAACACCGCGACACCAAGTAACCTGTACATCGACACGGCACCTTCGGGTGCCGTGCTCGTTTATGGGCTGTTTTTGTGAAGAGTATTCGCGAAAATTTTTTAGCCCCGCCCTTGTAATAAGCTTATGCGCCCCTATGTAACGGTCACCGAAAGGTTTCCGACATTCGAGTCGGACAGACTTCCGCGGTTCGCTCGACGAATCGCAACCGGCGCAGGCCGGATTTGTTAAACCCGCCGGGACTACACCGGCCGATGAAAACCACAATTAGGAGAGATCGACAATGAAGCTTCGTCCTCTGCATGACCGCGTCGTTATCCGTCGCAGCGAAGAAGAAAAGAAAACCGCTGGCGGTATCGTCCTGCCAGGTTCGGCTGCTGAAAAAGCCAACCACGGTGTGATCGTCGCTGCAGGCCCAGGCAAGACTCTGGAAAACGGTGAAGTGCGTGCGCTGGCCGTTAAAGTCGGCGACAAGGTTGTGTTCGGTCCTTACTCCGGCAGCAACACTGTGAAAGTCGACGGCGAAGACCTGCTGGTAATGGCTGAGAACGAGATTCTCGCTGTACTGGAAGGCTGATTTCCCGCTCATTTTCCCGCTACTACAAAGTATTTAAGGAATATCGATCATGGCTGCTAAAGAAGTTAAATTCGGCGATTCCGCCCGTAAGAAAATGCTCACCGGTGTTAACGTCCTGGCTGACGCAGTAAAAGCGACCCTGGGCCCGAAAGGCCGTAACGTGCTCATCGAGAAGAGCTTCGGCGCTCCGACCATCACCAAGGACGGCGTTTCTGTCGCCAAAGAAATCGAACTCGAAGACCGTTTCGAAAACATGGGCGCGCAGCTGGTCAAAGACGTTGCCTCCCGTGCCAACGATGACGCCGGTGACGGTACTACCACCGCCACCGTTCTGGCTCAGTCGATCGTCAACGAAGGCCTGAAAGCCGTCGCTGCCGGCATGAACCCGATGGACCTCAAGCGCGGCATCGACAAGGCGACCATCGCCATTGTCAAAGAGCTGAAAAACCTGTCCAAGCCATGCGCTGACACCAAAGCCATCGCTCAGGTCGGCACCATCTCGGCCAACTCCGACAGCTCCATCGGCGACATCATTGCCGAAGCCATGGAAAAAGTCGGTAAAGAAGGTGTGATCACCGTTGAAGAAGGCACTGGCCTGGAAAACGAACTGTCGGTTGTAGAAGGCATGCAGTTCGACCGTGGCTACCTGTCCCCGTACTTCGTCAACAAGCCGGAAACCATGGTTGCCGAGCTGGACAGCCCGCTGATCCTGCTGGTCGACAAAAAGATCTCCAACATCCGCGAAATGCTGCCAGTACTGGAAGCCGTTGCCAAAGCCGGCCGTCCACTGCTGATCGTATCGGAAGACGTTGAAGGCGAAGCCCTGGCGACTCTGGTCGTGAACAACATGCGTGGCATCGTCAAGGTTGCAGCCGTCAAGGCTCCAGGCTTCGGCGACCGTCGCAAGGCCATGCTGCAGGACATCGCCGTTCTGACCGGCGGTACCGTTATCTCCGAAGAGATCGGCCTGAGCCTGGAAAGCGCCACCCTGGAAAACCTGGGCAGCGCCAAGCGCGTGACCATCTCCAAGGAAAACACCATCATCGTTGACGGTGCTGGCGTAGAAGCCGACATCCAGGCGCGTATCGCTCAGATCCGTGCTCAGGTTGGCGAAACTTCGTCCGACTACGACCGTGAAAAACTGCAAGAGCGTCTGGCCAAGCTGTCCGGCGGCGTTGCAGTGATCAAGGTTGGCGCGGGTTCCGAAGTCGAAATGAAAGAGAAGAAAGCCCGCGTTGAAGACGCCCTGCACGCAACCCGCGCAGCCGTTGAAGAAGGCGTGGTACCTGGCGGTGGCGTTGCGCTGATCCGTGCTCTGGAAGCCATCCTCGACCTGAAAGGCGACAACGCTGATCAGGACGTCGGTATCGCTGTTCTGCGTCGTGCTGTTGAAGCACCGATGCGCCAGATCGCTGCCAACAGCGGTGACGAGCCAAGCGTTGTGGTCAACGAAGTCAAGAACGGCAAAGGTAACTTCGGTTACAACGCTGCGACTGGCGAGTACGGCGACATGATCGAAATGGGCATCCTGGACCCAACCAAGGTAACCCGTTCGGCTCTGCAGGCTGCATCGTCGATCGGCGGTCTGATCCTGACCACCGAAGCGGCCATTGCCGACGCACCGAAGAAAGACGGTGGCGCTGGTGGTGGCATGCCAGACATGGGCGGCATGGGTGGCATGGGCGGCATGATGTAAGCCAGCCTTACCCCCTGTAACGCAAAACCCCGCCTGCGATAAGCAGGCGGGGTTTTTTATTGCCCGAATTTCAGCTTTGCACCAAACCCTGTGGGAGCGAGCCTGCTCGCGAAGGCGTCGAATCAGTCAACATGAATGCTGAATAACACACCGCATTCGCGAGCAGGCTCGCTCCCACATTTGGATCTGTGTTTCAGACGCTGACCGGTTGTGCCTTCACCGCCGCTTCAGCCCTTGCCGCCGGGCGATACAGCACCCAGTAATACGAGCCCAGACAAATCAGCCAGCAGAAAATCGCCGTCCACACGTTGTGCGAAAAGAAGTGCGCGCCCTGCATCATGCGGCTGATCGAAAACACCGAGCCCAACGCAAAGGCAAAGATGAACGCCTGCCTGGCCAGACGTGGACGCCGATCTCGCAGCACAAAGAACAACGCAAACAAGGTGAACCCCGTCGCCGCATGGCCACCAGGCCAGCAACGGCCGGGCTTGTCGGTAGGTGGGCGATGGTCCAGCAGTTTGCTGTAGGTTTCGTGGCCGCCGAATTGTTCCAGGCTCCACGGACACTGCACGGCAGTCATTGCTTTTACCGGGGTCACGAACGAAGTGGCCAGCGCCAGCGACAGCACCAGGCAGCCCAGTTCACGCTTGAACGGTTGCAGCCGGCCGATGAAAAACGAACCGATGAAGCCGAGAACGGCAAACACCGAGAACGCGATCACCACCTCTTTTGCGCGGTCGTGAAGGATGTCTTCAAGGAAGAAACTGTGCCGGCCAATGAAGTCGCCCGCGATAGGGTCGTAAAACAGCCGGGCCAGATCCATGTCCAGATCGGTCAACTCCAGCAGCACCAGAAGGAACGCGGCGAAGGCGGGAATGCCCAGGCACAACCAGAAATTCAGCGGCCTTGAAACGGGGCGGGCAGAGGTCGACACCATGGCAATTCCTTGGGCTTTAAGTGGGTTCGATGAGCGCAATTGCGCGGAGTCTGCGTGTGATGGCGTTGCTGATTTGTTAACCGAAAGTGAAAAAAACGTTGGCTGGCGCAATCCGCATCTTTATTGATAAACAACCCGACACACGCCTAGCCCTGAGCCACACTTGGCCGTAAGCTGCGCGGGCCATGACGGCCGTTACTGTGTACGGAAGAGGTGCCCATGCGAATTTTATTGGTTGAAGACAACCGCGATATCCTGGCCAATCTGGCCGATTACCTGGGTCTCAAGGGCTACACCGTCGATTGCGCCCAGGACGGTCTGTCAGGCCTGCATCTGGCGGCCACCGAGCATTACGACCTGATCGTCCTCGACATCATGCTGCCCGGTATTGATGGCTACACGCTGTGCAAGCGCTTGCGCGAAGACGCCCGGCGCGACACCCCGGTGATCATGCTCACCGCGCGCGATCAACTCGACGACCGCTTGCAGGGCTTCAAGTCCGGCGCGGACGATTACCTGGTCAAACCGTTCGCCTTGTCCGAACTGGCCGCGCGCGTCGAGGCGGTGATGCGCCGAACCCAGGGCGGCGGGCGCCGCACGTTGCAAGTCGCTGATCTGAGCTATGACCTCGACACCCTGGAAGTGACGCGCGAAGGCAAGTTCCTCAAACTCAACCCGGTCGGCCTGAAGCTGCTGGCAGTGTTGATGCAAAAGAGCCCACACGTGCTGCGCCGGGAAATTCTGGAAGAAGCGCTATGGGGCGATGACTGTCCGGACAGCGACAGCCTGCGCAGCCATGTCCACCAATTGCGTCAGGTGATCGACAAGCCGTTCGCCAAGCCATTGCTGCACACCGTGCACGGCGTGGGTTACCGCTTGGCCGAGGGCCGTGATGGAGTTTAAGCAAAGCCTTTCCCAGCGGATCATCATTGCTTTTGCGCTGATGAGCGCACTGGTGGCCGGCGCGTTCGCCATGGGCATTGTCGCGACGGTGCATCTGGTAGAGGAGAAATTGATTTCAGCGGGGCTGGGCGGCGATTTGCAGCGCCTGTTGCTGATGGACAACGTCTCGGACTGGAGCCATCGCCCCGAGCCGGACCAGTTGTTCTATTTCAGCGGCGGGCCGGGCGATTTCGAGCTGCCCAAGGATCTGCGCCATCTCGACGCGGGTTTCCACGAAGTGTTCCGCGAGCAGCTGTCGTACCACGCGATGGTTGAAGTCGTCGATGGTCGGCGCTACGTCCTGCTGCAGGACCAAAGTGATTTTGAAGAACGTGAGCGTGTGCTGTTTGCCGTGGTGCTGGTGGGCTTCGTGCTCAGTCTGGCCTTGGCGGTGTTCCTCGGCTGGGTGCTCGCGCGCAAAGTGATGGCGCCGGTCGTACGTCTGGCGCGTCAGGTTCGCCACCGCGATCAGTTGCTGGGGCTGGCGCCCCCGTTGGCGCCGGACTACGCGGCTGACGAAGTCGGCGAACTTGCGGTAGCGTTCGACGCCACGCTAGGCCGCTTGCGCCAGGCGCTGACCCGCGAGCGGCTGTTCACCAGCGATGTCAGCCACGAATTGCGCACACCGCTGATGGTGCTGGCCAGCTCTTGCGAGTTGCTGCTGGAGAACCCGGCGATCGATCAGCGCGGTCGCTCCCAGGTAGAACGCATTGCTCGCGCCAGTGAGGAAATGCGCGAACTGGTGCAGACCTTCCTGATGCTTGCCCGGGCTCAACGCGAGGACGCCGAGTCGGCACCGCAACAGAATCTTGCCCAAGTGGCTGACAGCTTGCTGTGCGTATGGCGTGAGCCGATCGAAAGCAAAGGGCTGACGTTGCAATTCGAACCCGGTCACCCGCCGGACACGCGCTACAACGCCACTTTGCTGACGGCGGTGATGGGCAACCTGCTGCGTAATGCCTGCCATTACACCGAACACGGTTTTATCCGCCTGACGCTCACTGCCAACGGATTCAGGGTCGAGGACTCCGGCGTGGGCATTCCGGAGGAGAAACGCGAGGCGATGTTCGAGCCGTTCGTGCGTGGTAGCGAGAAGCGCGGTGAAGGCTTGGGGCTGGGATTGTCGCTGGTACAGCGCATCTGCGAAAACCAGGGCTGGAATGTCAGCCTGAGCACGATGGAGCCCAATGGCTGCCGCTTCGAGGTAGATCTGGGGAAAATCTGACGCAGATAGTGGCTCGATGCTACTCCCGTCAACCTGTCTAAATCCTGTATAACTCTGAAATACTTTGCTGGTTTACCGGACGAAATTTTCACAACTGGATGACCTGAAGATGACACGCCGTTACTTAAGGTGGTGACATCAGCAATTCAGGAGTCCTGGTGATGGCCGGTCCGATCAAACTCGATTTTTCCGAAAAGTACGATGACACCCACGCGCAAAAATATTTGCGCAAGCACCAGGACGGTCTCGGTCGTCGGTTGTCCCATTGGCGTGACGAACAGTTGGCCCGCAAGGCGCTGACGCTGGCGGGCGAGCCCGGCCTGGTACTGGATTTGCCCTGCGGTGCCGGACGCTTCTGGCCATTGCTGGCGGAAAAGCCCAATCGGGTGATTATTGGTGCGGACAACTCCGAGTCGATGATCAAGACCGCGATGCAGGCGCAACCAGCTGACGTGGTGAAGCGGGTACAACCCTTGCACACCTCCGCGTTCGACATTGCCTTGCCGGATAACGCCGTCGACAGCATTTTCTGCATGCGCCTGCTTCATCACATCGGTGAAGCCGAGCATCGCCGGGCCATTCTGCGTGAGTTTGAACGCGTCACTCGCGACAGCGTCATTATTTCGCTGTGGGTGGATGGCAACTTCAAGGCGTGGAAACGCAAGCGCGCCGAGCAGAAGCGTGGCCAGGAAGGTTACCAGAATCGATTTGTGTTGCCGGCAGCTACCGTTGAGAAGGAATTCGAAGCGGCAGGTTTTCGTATCCAGGAACAACTGGACTTTATTCCGCTCTATGCCATGTGGCGGGTTTACGTATTACGCAAGAGGTAACAGGGTGGCGGTTGAATTTGCGGCAGAAAATGAAGTCGCTCCCCAGGAACGCTTCGACTACTACTGGAACCAACGCGGCGAGTGGGTGGAAGAACCCAATGTGCGCCGTGGCGGCGAAAGTGGTGTTCAGCGGGTTGTGGGGCGCGATGGTCAACTGCTGTATGCCAAGCGCCAGACCGGACATATCTACCGCAGCTGGTTGCACCCCTTCGGGCGGCCAACGGTACTGCGTGAACTGGACGCGCTGACTGGCGTAAGCCGCCTCGGCGTACGGGTGCCGGAAATCGTTTTTTGCGGTGCCCAGCCTGATCCGCAGCACAAATGGCGTGCTCTGCTGGTGACCAAATCGCTGGACGGTTTTCAGGAGCTCGAACATTGGGAGGCCGGCGGCGGCCGCGCGCAGTATGGCGAAGCTGTTTACGAGCGGGTCCTCCAGGATCTCGCGTTGAACCTGGCACGCATGCACAGGGGGCGCTGGCAGCACAGCTGCATTTATATCAAGCACGTTTTCGTACGGGTGACCGGTGAAGGTCAGTCAGCCAAGGTCGAAGTGGCCTTGATCGATCTGGAGAAATGCCGCCAGCGTCTGACCGCTCATCGCGCAGCTTCCCATGACATGAAGCAATTGCGTCGCCATTCGTCGTTCAGCGACGCGGACTGGAAGAAGCTCGTCTACTTTTATGAGACGGCGTTTGGCAGCGCTATCAAAGGTTTATAGCGATGAAACTCGAAATTGCACGAGGTTTGTTTTTGGTTGGGGCCTTGGCAGTTGCTTCACTGGCGGTGGCTGCCTGGGAGCAGCCCCGCATGCAGGTGGTTGGCGCGTCTGTAGACGATGCTCACTGCGCTGTCCCGCGGGTGGCAAAAGCTTCCGTGGCGACCAAACCCGATCATGATCTGTTGTTGTTCATGTTCGGACTTTCTCAAGGGATGAGGCCGCAGAGTTGAACCGATTGAAGCCCACATAAAAGGCCTCGCCAATGCGAGGCCTTTTTTACGTGCGGATTTTATGGATATACGCCAACCAATGTGGGAGCGAGCCTGCTCGCGAATACGGTGTTTCAGTCACATGTGTGTCGACTGACACTCCTTCGCGAGCAGGCTCGCTCCCACCAGGGAATGTATGTGCTACTTGGGATCGGGTTTGGCCAGCAGGGTGTAAACGCACGGCAGAACAAACAGGGTAAACAACGTGCCGATCGACATCCCCGTCGCAATCACCATCCCTATATCGAACCGGCTGACGGCCCCCGCACCGGTCGCCAGAATCAACGGCACCATGCCGAACACCATCGCCGCCGTGGTCATCAGCACTGGCCGTAAACGAATCGCCGCTGCTTGCTCTACGGCTTCACGCGCCGTCAGGCCTTTGTCCTTGCGCAACTGGTTGGCGAACTCGACGATCAGGATCCCGTGCTTGCTGATCAGTCCGATCAGTGTCACCAACCCGACCTGGGTATAGATGTTCATGCTCGACCAGCCGAGGAACAGCGGAATCAGCGCCCCGCAAATGGACAGCGGCACTGTCACCAGAATCACCAGCGGGTCGCGGAAGCTTTCAAACTGCGCCGCCAGCACCAGGAAAATGATCGCCAGCGCCAATGCAAACGTTACCCACAAGGCACTGCCTTCCTGCACGAACTGCCGCGATGCACCGCCATAATCGAAGGCAAACCCGGCGGGGGCTTCTTCCCGCGCAATCTGCAATACGGTGTCAATCGCTTCGCCCATGCTCACCAGCGGGACCCCGGAGATCTTCGCCGCGTTGAGTTGCTGGAACTGATTGAGTTGTCTTGGTCGCGCGCGGTCGCTGATCTTGATCAGCGTCGACAGCGGCAGCAACTCGCCCTGGGTGTTTTTCACGTAGTAATTGTTCAGCCAGTCCGGGTTGTCACGGTACGGCCGCTCGACCTGAGCGATGACCTTGTAGCTGCGACCGTCGATGGTGAAGCGGTTGATTTCCGCCTCGCCGAGCAGCGTCGCCAGGGTGCCGCCCAGATCCAGCATCGAAACGCCCATCTGTGCCGCTTTGGCGCGGTCGATATCGACCACGACTTCCGGTTTGTCGAAGGCCAGATCAAGGTCGACGAAAGCGAACTTGCCCGATTCCATGGCGCGCTTCTTGATCCGGTCGGCCACTTGCAGCAGCAGTTCATAGTCGTTGGCGGTGTTGATCACGAATTCGAACGGCAAGCCTTCACCGGTGCCGGGCAGGGAGGGCAGGTTGAAACCGAAGACCTGCAGGCCAGGGATGCCTTCCAGTTTGCCTTGCACCTCGGGAAGGATTTGCATCTGGGTGCGGCTGCGCTCGTTCCAGGGCTTGAGCAGAAAGCCGCCGATGCCCGCTTGTACGCCGTTGTAGCCGTTGATCTGGAACGAGGAGTAGTACTCCGGGAATTCCTTGAAGATCTTGATGAATTCATCGGTGTAGGTGTTCAGATAATCGAGGTTGGTTGGCTGCGGCGCGCTGGCCATCATGAAAATGATGCCTTGGTCTTCGTCCGGTGCCAGTTCCGATTTGGTGAACTTGAGAAACACCGGAATCAGACACAGCACGATCAGGGCGAACACCAACACCACCGGCCGGGTATTCAGCGTCCCGTGGAGCATGCTCTGATAGCGGCGCTTGAGGCCGTCGAAGATACGGTCGAGGCGGTGCGCCAGGCCGCTGGGGTTTTCCTCGTGGCGCAGCAAAAAGGCGCACATCATCGGCGACAGGGTCAGGGCAACAACGCCAGAAATCACCACGGCACCGGCCAGCGTCAGGGCGAACTCCTTGAACAGCGCCCCGGTCAGCCCGGTGAGGAAGCCGATCGGCGCATACACCGCTGCCAGGGTGATGGTCATCGACACCACCGGCAGGGCGATTTCCCGCGCGCCTTCCAGCGCCGCATCGAACGGCGTCTTGCCTTCCTCGATGTGCCGGTGGATGTTTTCCACCACGACAATTGCATCGTCGACCACCAGACCGATGGCCAGCACCATCGCCAGCAGCGTCAGCAGGTTCATCGAATAGCCCATCATCTGCATGAAGAACATCACGCCGATCATCGACAGCGGAATGGTTACCACCGGGATCACCACCGAACGCAGCGCGCCGAGGAACAGGAACACCACGACGATGACGATCAGCACCGCTTCGAAAAGGGTTTTCACCACTTCGTCGATGGAGGCCTGGATGAACAGAGTGGCGTCGTAGGCGATCTCGCTCTTGAGGTTGGGCGGCAGTTGCGCCTCAAGCTCCGGCATGATCTTGCGCACTTCTTTGATCACGTCCAGCGGGTTGGCCCCCGGCGACGACTTGATACCGATGTACACCGACGGCGTACCGCCAAACGAGCTGACCGAGTCGTAGTTTTCCGCGCCCATTTCGACCCGCGCGACATCGCTGAGCAGCACACGGCTGTCGCCACTGACCTTGAGCGGAATCGCCGCGAAGGCCTCGGCGGATTTCAACTCAGTGTTGGCGTTGATGCTGGTGACCACGTACTCGCCTTTCACTTCGCCTGCGGCGGAGAGAAAGTTGTACTGGCGCACGGCGGTGGTCACGTCGGCGGCGCTGAGGCCGAAACCGGCGAGTTTTACCGGGTCGAGCCACAGGCGCATGGCGAACACCTGATTGCCGAGAATCTCCGCTTCGGCCATGCCCGGCAGGGTCGCCAGTTTTGGCTGAATGACTCGCGACAAATAATCGGTGATCTGCGGATTGCTCAAGTCCTTGCTGAAGAAACTGATGTACATCAGTGCCGAGGCGTCGGCAGACTCTTTGCTCAGCACCGGGTCTTCGGCGTCTTGCGGTAGTTTGTTCTTCACCTCGTTGGCCTTGGCCAGCAGCTCGGTAAACAGGCGGTCGGTGTTCGAGCCGATGCGCGCGTAGATCGAAATCGTCGAGAAGTTCTGGCGACTGACCGAGGTCATGTAGTCGATGCCCTCGGCGCTGGCCAGGCTCTGTTGCATCGGCTGGGTGATGTAGCCCTGAATGGTTTCGGCGTTGGCGCCGGGGTACGCGGTGGTCACCGTGATCAGGGCGTTTTCCATTTGCGGGTATTGGCGCAGCGGCAACTTGCTCCAGGCCTGAAAACCCAGCAGCACAATCAGCAGGCTGACCACGGTGGCGAGCACCGGGCGGCGGATGAACGGATCGGTAAAAGCCATGGGGTTTCCTTGATCAGTCGGCGCGGCGCGGACTGTTCTGCTCGCCGAGGGTCTTGTCGTCGCTGATGGCAATGTGGGCGCCGTTGTCCAGTTTGATCTGGCCGGCCTTCACCACTTGTTCGCCGCTCTGCACGCCCTTGTTGATCATTACCAGGCCATCGCGGTGCTCACCGGTTTCGATGAAACGACGCTCGGCGATCAGCACCGGTTGGCCCTTGTCGTCTTTCTCGACGCTGCCGTCCTCGGCTTTCTTCTGCCCGACCACGTAGATCGAATTGCCGTAGAGGGTGTAGGTGATCGCGCTCTCCGGCACCACGACGTGCTTCTGCGGATCCGGCAGCAGCACTTCGAGGCTGGCGAACATGCCGGGCAGCAATTTGCCGTCGGGGTTGGCCAGCGTCGCGCGGACCAGAATGTTGCGTGTGGTGCTTTCGACGAGCGGGTTGATCGCGCTGATCTTGCCCGGAAAAATCTGGCCGGGATAAGCGGCGGCCGAGATATTCACCGGTTGGCCGACAGCCAGTTTCGGTACCGATTGCTCGGGCACATAGAAGTCGGCGTAGAGGCTGCTGAGATCCTGCAATGTGGCGATTTTGCTGCCGCTGGCGAGGTAGTCGCCGATATCGACCTGACGGATGCCGATGGTGCCGCTGAACGGCGCGAGGATGCGTTTTTTCGCCAGCGAGGCATTGAGCTGATTGACCGTGGCTTTGTTCTTTTGCAGAACGGCGGAGAGGCGGTCGTATTCACCTTTGGAAATCGCGCGGCTGTCGACCAGTTGGCTGCCACGCCCGAAGTCCAGTTGCGCCAGGCCAAGATCAGCTTTGGCGGTTTCCAGCAGGGCTGTTTCGACGGCGCTGTCGAGTTGCAGCAGCGGTTGACCGGCCTTGACCTTCTGCCCTGATTCAAACTTGAGTTCGGTGACGGTGCCGGCGACTTCCAGGCTCAGCTCGACCCCTTGCAGCGCCTTGAGCGTGCCGACGGTGGGCAAGCGCATCTGCCACGGCTGCTCGCTGGCATTAGCCACGGCGACGCTGATCGGCGGTTTCGGCTTGGAGAAGCCCTGGATCATGGTGTAGATCGAAAAGGCTTTATAACCGCCCAGCACCAGGACGATCAGCAACACAACCCCCAACATGATCAGCATGCGGCGACGCAGCATATTTCCAGTTCCTTGGATAAATCAGGCGAGACAGGCGGGAACATTACTCCGAGTGCAGGGGGGATTCCAACTGGCAGTTTTTACAGGTGATGTAAAAGATCGCAGCCTGTGGCAGCTCTTATCAAACAAAAAATAACGCATTGTTTTTGCTCTAAATTCTATCCAGCCATCACCAACTGCATCCCCAGCTTGCGTGCCTTGCGTTCCAAGGCGCGCAGTTGCCGGCTGCGGCTTTTTTC
>NZ_FYDT01000070.1:0-24943 GCF_900187585.1 Pseudomonas sp. Irchel 3E19 | reverse complement strand
GTCGGCCGGAGAAGCTCAACGCCTTGATCGGGCATTGGCAGCAGTATGTGGAGGAGACCGGGGTGATTCTCAGTGCTTCGCCGTTTCAGCCGGATTAGATGTTGCCTGACAGATTGCATTAGCGAGCAGGCTCGCTCCCACATGTGGATTTGTTAACCCGATCCAATGTGGGAGCGAGCCTGCTCGCGAAGAGGACGTTGAAAATCACCCATCAAGCCCGGACTGTACGTACCCCTTCATTCGTAACTTCATCCCGCCGCACAAACCGGTTCGCCCGCCCGAACGTGCCGAAATCATTAAACCGAACCCCCATCTCCCGCATCACCTTGTGCGCCACCGGCACGGTCATCTGGCGTATGTAAAACGGCTCCTTCACCACAAAATGATGAATCCCGTGGCTGCTGCCAAAGTTGAAGCAGAACGCCTGCAACGGCCATAGGCACCAAGGGTTCAGCACCTGACATTGCTGCAACACATTGCCCGGTTCCACATCGCCGTAGTAATGCATGTTCGAACTGATGAAGTGCAGGCAAAACGTACGCAACACATTCGGGCCGATGATCACCACGGCAGCAATATCGATTACCTGCATCACTGACAATGTGGTCGCCGACCATTCAATCGGCGAGCCCATCAGGTACGCGATGCCATTGGCTGCGTGGAAGCCTAAAAAAACATACCACGCGCCCCAATGCAGCAGCGCCAGCGGCGCGTAGACCTTGAACACCCGCTTGAGAATGCTCCACTTGTGCGCCCAGGTTGGCGCCCGCAACAAGCGGATGAACGCCGACATCATGTTGTCGCCGACCATCAGCAGACGCGCAAAGCCCCACGGTTCGCCGTTGGTGATTGCGCGCTCTTCCATGTCGGTTTCAGTGCCGGACACCTTGTGGTGATTGAGATGCAGATGCCGGCGAATCCACGGGTTGATCGTGCTTGGCCGCGCCAGCCACACCAGGCCCATCATCAGGTTGTGCGGCACGCGTTGCTTGCGGAAATACATGCTGTGGATCAGATCATGTTCGAGCTCATGGGTGAGCGAGGCAAAAAATGCATTGAGCAGCAGGCACACCCACCAGGCCATGTGGCCGCTGATGTACAGCGCTGCCGAACCGATCATCCCGGCCAGGGCAAACGCCAGAATCCCTGCACCCAGCGCATCCTGATGCTTGAGAATCGGGTAGCGCTCGCGCAATTCGACGCCTTTGGCCAGCACCACTTGGCGAATATGCGCTGATCGCTGGGCAGCATTGTGACGCGGGGGACTTGCAGAAGTACCGTCCATGCTTCCATCCTCTGGGTATTGATGTTCGCATCCTGCCTTGCAGGGGTGCGAAACGCGATAGCCGAGAACGCCAACCTGTTGACCGGAAGCGCCAATCAGCATGAAGGAACCGACCTCCCTCGCCAGCTGGACCCGTGCCTTGCGCAAGCAACTCGATGCGCTGGGGCTGGACAGCACTGACCTGTGCCAACAGGCCGGGCTTGATCCACTGCTGATGGACGATCCCAACGCGCGCTATCCGTTGTCCGGCACCACGCGGCTGTGGCAGATCGCCGTGCAGGTCAGCGGCGATCCGGCAATCGGTCTGCGGGTGTCGCGATTTGTCAGCCCGACCACGTTCCATGCACTCGGTTATGCGCTGGTGGCCAGCGGCAGTTTGCGCGAGGTGTTCGAGCGCATCGTGCGTTATCACCCGGTGGTCAGCGATGCGCTGGAACTGGACCTGAGCCGCAGCGATGATCGTTACCTGTTCCGTCTGAACATTCCGTCAGGCAACCCCGCTCCCGCCTTTGAAGCCATCGACGCCTTCGCCGCGATCTACGTGCGTACCTGCCGCAATCGCCTCGGCCGCGATTACGCGCCGCTGGCCGTTTACCTGCGCCGCCCGGAACCGGTCGATGCGCATCAGTGGCACAAAGTCTTCCGCGCGCCGGTGCATTTCGCCTCCAGCGAAGATCGCCTGGAATTCGCCCTTGCCGACTTCGACAGCCACCTCGACGACGCCAACCCGGAACTGGCCGAACACAACGAAACGGTGCTCAAACGCACCATGGCCCAGCTCCAGCCATTGACCTGGGAACGCAAAGTGCGCGACGCCATCGAAGAACAACTGCCCGAAGGTGAGCCCAGCGCCGAACGCATCGCCCAAGCCTTGCACCTGAGCCTGCGCAGCCTGCAAAGGCATCTGGCGGATGAAGGTTGTCGCTTCGACACGCTGCTCAACGAAAGCCGCGAGAACCTCGCGCTGCTGCACCTGCGCGATCCGCAGTGTTCGTTGAGTGAGGTCAGTTATTTGCTGGGGTTTGCCGACACCAGCAGCTTCAGCCGCGCGTTCAAGCGCTGGACGGGGATGACGCCGGGGCAGTTTCGCGATCAGTTGCGTTGATTGATCCCGAATTGAATCTTGAACTTCATCGCAAGCGAACTGCTTGCTCCAGACGCCAGTGAAGTCTTGAGCCATGCCCCGGGCGCAACCTTGCCCGGTTTATTGCTTGGAACTCTCGGCTTCAATTTCAAAATAGTAAGTTGGTGATCGTGCAGACGTTTCAACGCCTTTTGTTTGCACTACGAAATAAGCATGCTCACCTACGCTGAAACTCATTCGATCGGTCATCCATTTATAATCATGCTCGGGGTCGACTTCCGCGATCAGGTCCAAGGTCTCATGCGCATACATCTTGACCGTCCAATCCCGTCGACGAGATCCCATAAAGATTATGCTGTCGGATGTCGTATGGTGGTTCGGGGGATGAAGCACAAGTGGCGCCTCGACCTCAATTCCCGCCTGCTGGGAAGTCAGCTCATTGCCTGCATCTGTCGGGATCTTGCTCATGGTTTCCACTCCTGTGGGTAGGGTTTCTTCCGTTCTAACCCGCAGTTCCATCAATCGTCTACTGTCAAACCTGACAGGGGGCCAATGGCCATCAATCTGGTCAAAAGTCCAATTCCCCTCCCCGCCGCAGGCTGTCTTACTCTTGGAAAACGGTATGTGAGTTCTGCTGAGGCCATTTAGATCACTTGAAAGCCCAACTCAAAAACAGTAACCGTCGCATCACTGCTCACCCGCACGTGTCCACCATGCAATTGCATGATCGACTGCACAATCGCCAGCCCTAACCCACCCGAGTCACCCGGCTCTGCCCGCGAAGGATCGACCCGGTAGAAGCGGTCGAAGAGTTTGCCCAGATGCTCGGCGGCAATGGTCGGGCCGTGGTTGTGTACCTGTAACCAGCAAACGCCCGGCTCATCACGGCGACGCAGGCTGATCACGGTGCCGGGATCGGCATGCCGCACCGCGTTGGCCAGCAAGTTGCCGAGGGCGCGTTGCAGCAGTTGCTGATCGGCGAACAGTTCGCCGTGCAACTGGTTTTCCAGACGCAAATCGCGGTCATCGGCCAGCGCCTCGAAGTAATCACAGAGTTCGCCACCCACCTCAGGCAGATCCAGCGTCTGCAAGTTGAGCGCCCGCTCCGCCTGCTCCGCACGGGCGAGGAACATCATGTTTTCCGCCATGCGCTTGAGCCGCTCGAACTCTTCCATGTTCGACGCCAGCACTTCCTGGTATTCCGCCGTGCTGCGTGGGTGATTGAGTGCCTGGCCGTTGCTGGCGAGCAGCGTGTGCAGCGGTGTGCGGATCTCGTGGGCGAGGTCGGCGGAGAACTGTGACAGGCGCTGCACGCTCTCCTCCAGGCGCGCCAGCATGGCGTTGAGTGCGTGCACCGGTTCGAGCAATTCGGCGGGTGTGCCCGTGGCGGGCAAACGCTGATCGAGACTGCGCAGATCGATGCCACGCACCGCCTCACTCAACTGGCGCAACGGTTGCAGGCCACGACGCAGCAGCACCAGACCCAAGGCAAACGCCAGCACTGCGCCGAGCCCGATCGCCAGGTACAGGCGCATGCGATAACTGGCGAGCATCTGCTCGCGTTCGCTCAACACTTTGCCGGCGATGACAGTCAGCGATTCGCCGTTCGGCCCTCGGGCTTCGCCAGACACCAAGGCCAGCGCTGCACCGTCCGGCGCTTGCCAGGTCAGGACGTCACGCCGCTGCGGTGTCTGATCACGCGCAATGGCGGCCATTGCCGGCAATTCTCGTTGTCGTGGATTGATGCCAATCACGCTGGAGCCGTCGGCGCGGCGCACCAACAACAAGCTATCGAGATTACCGAGCATGTTCTGATACAGCCGTGGCCGCGCCTGCAAGGCGTCGAGGCTGTCGCTGTCGGCGAGCAAGGCGCGTACCTGCTCCAGGCGGCCGAGCAACGCCAGATCGTCACGCCAGGCGATTTCCGAGGCGAGCGAGCGGTAGAGAAATATACCGATCGCGCTCAAGACCAAGGCGCAGACAATCGCGAATGCCAGCGCCAGGCGCCAGGCGATCGACCTAGAGCGCATCGTCAGGCGCTTCCAACTGATAGCCGACGCCGCGCACGGTGTGGATCAGTTTCGGCATGTACGGATCATCGACCTTGGAGCGCAAACGACGCACTGCGACCTCGACCATGTTGGTGTCGCTGTCGAAATTCAGGTTCCACACCTGCGAGGCAATCAGCGTGCGCGACAGCACTTCGCCCTGCCGGCTGGCCAGCAGATGCAGCAGGGCGAATTCCTTGTTGGTCAACGAAATGCGCTGACCGCCACGGCTGACGCGGCGGCGCAGCACGTCGATTTCCAGATCGGCGATGCTGTACGACTCGGCTTCGCGCATCGGCCCGCGTCGCAGCAGCGTGCGCACGCGCGCGAGCAATTCGGCGAAGGCGAAAGGCTTGAGCAAGTAATCGTCGGCACCCAGTTCAAGGCCGCGCACGCGGTCTTCGATGGCGTCCTTGGCGGTGAGAAACAGTACCGGCGTGGCGCCGCGCTGGCGAATCAGTTGCAGCAATTGCCAGCCGTTGAGGCCCGGCAGCATCACGTCGAGGATGATCAGGTCGTACTCCTGCTGCTCGATGAAATAGCGCCCGTCGAGGCCATTGAGCGCCACATCCACGGCAAATCCTGACTCGCCCAGCCCTTTGGCAAGGAAATTGGCGGTTTTGGCTTCATCTTCTACGACCAGCAAACGCATGGCACACCTCGATTGATCAGGCACACAGGCTAGGCGCCTTCGGCGACGTTGCCCATTACAAACTTGTAATCCGACTGACGAGGTTCTGACGAAGACCGGCGGCTAAGGTGGCAGCCTTCGCTTTCGGAGCTTGTTTCATGACCTTCAAGTACCTCGTTTCGAGCCTCGCCATCGGCCTGAGCGCCAGCGTTTTCGCCGCTCCTGAACTGCCGCGCCACGCCGACCTTGATCTGAAGACGGCACGCCTGCTGGCCGATACGGCAATGAGCAATTGCACCGGCACGGTGTCGGTGCTCGACCGTGGCGGCAACCTTTGGGTGACGATGCGTGGCGACGGCGTCGGCCCGCACAACACCGCTGCCAGCCAGCGCAAGGCCTACACCGCGCTGTCGACAAAAACCCCAACCCGCTTGTTCGCCGAGCGCGCTCGCAGCAACCCGGAAACCGCCAACCTCAACACCCTCGACGAATTACTGCTGCTGGGCGGCGGCATTCCGCTGTTCGCCGGCCATGAACTGGTCGGCGCCATGGGCGTGGCCGGTTCCGGCGGCGGCGAGCAAGACGAAACCTGTGCAACCCGCGCCGCCGACAAGGCCGGCCTGTCCATCACCCGATCCCAATAAGGAGCTTCATCATGAATACCCTGCGCATGACGTTCGCCGCGCTCGGCCTGAGTGTTTTCTCAAGCCTGGCCCTGGCTGCCGGCAACCCGCTGAGCGTGCACGTACTCAATCTGGAAAACGGCCTGCCTTCGCCGGGCGTCAACGTGACGCTGGAAAAGCACGTCGGCCAGAACTGGCAGCCACTGGCCGAAGGCACCACCAATGAACAGGGGCGCATCGCCGAACTGTTCCCGGCCAAGCAGCCTTTTGAAGCGGGCGAATACCGGGTGGTGTTCAAGACCGGTGAATACTTCAAAAAGACCCAACACGAAACGTTCTTCCCGGAAATTCCGGTGATTTTCGAAGTGAAGCAGACGGATCAGCACTACCACATCCCGTTGCTGCTGAGCCCGTACGGCTTCTCGACCTATCGCGGTTCCTGAAATCAACACAGATCAAAAATGTGGGAGCGGGCTTGCTCGCGAAGGCGCCGGATCAGTCGACAGCTTTGTTGAATGATTCACCGCTTTCGCGAGCAAGCCCGCTCCCACAGGGGTATCCGGTGCTTCTCAGATTGTGGCCAGCGCACGCAATCGCACCGCATCAAGAATTTCGATCTCACCGTAAGCCAAGCCAATAATCCCCTGCCCCTGCAAGTCCTTGAGAATCTGATTGGTGGTCTGCCGCGACAGCGACAGCATTGATGCCAACTGCTCCTGCGGCAGTTGCAGCACGCGGCGTGGTGCGTCGAGTTCGCCGTAACCTTCGGCAATCATCAGCAAGCGATGCGCCAGCCGCGCCGGGGCCGGCAGCAGGCTCAGCTGTTCGAGATTGATAAACGTCAGGCGCAGTTTGTGACTCATCAGCAACGCCAGATGCCGCCAGTACACAGGATGTTCATCGAGCAGTTTCAGCAGGTTGTTCTGCGGAATATTCAGCAGCGTACACGGCCCGACGGCATAGGCGTCATGGGTGCGCGGCTGGCCGTCGAACAGGCAGATCTCGCCGAACCAGTGCGGCGCTTCCACCAGGCTGAGCAGCGCTTCCTTGCCCTGTTCACTCACCGCGCCAATGCGCACGGCGCCATCGAGCACCGCGTACAAACCGCACGGTGGATCGCCGCGCTGGAACAAGCGCTGCCCCGCCGTCAGCCGCCGCTCCCGGGCCGCCGCCAGCAGACTATCCTGAAAGGACGCAGGTAAATGACTGAACCATTGCCCAGTCAGCAGCCGTGAACGCATATCCATGAAAACTCCTGATTGTCGGCTGCCTGACAGAACGAACGCTGAACCCGGGGCATGCTGCAATCACCCTACAGGAGGAACAACAATGAAAAGCCTCGTCGATCACTTGAGTCAATACGCCGCCTACCACCGTGACCCACGCAACATTGCCAGCCACTTTATCGGCATTCCGTTGATTGTGGTGGCAGTGGCAGTTTTGCTGTCGCGGCCGGAATGGTCGCTGGGCGGATTGTGGATTTCACCAGCGGTTTTGCTGGCACTGGCCTCGGCGTGGTTTTACCTGCGCCTGGAAGTGAAGCTCGGGGTGCTGATGACCCTGCTGATGGGGCTTTCGGTGTGGGCCGGGCATGTCTTGGCGCAGCAGAGCACGATGGTCTGGCTGAGCAGCGGTCTGGCGATGTTTGTGATTGGTTGGGTGATCCAGTTTGTCGGGCATCACTACGAAGGGCGCAAACCGGCGTTTGTCGATGATGTGAGCGGGCTGATTGTCGGGCCGTTGTTTGTCGTGGTCGAGTTGGCGTTCCTACTCGGGATGCGCCAGGAATTGAAAGAGCAGATCGAGGCGCGGGCGGGGGGGGTGCGGGTCAATCCGAATCGGGCCGCTGTGTAGATCGCATTCGCGAGCAGGCTCGCTCCCACAGGGGATTTGTGGCGATCACAGATCCAGTGTGGGAGCCAGCCTGCTGGCGATGCTTTTTGATTTAGAGGTTGCCGACTTTCTGCCAGACCTTCGGCTTGAAGAACAGGGTTTCACCCTTGGCCAGGCCCGTCAGGCTGTCGTGGTCTTTCACCACTTCGGCCTCGATCAGATCCGTCTGCCCTTCCACCTTCAACGTCACCCGCGTGGTCGCGCCCAACGGCCGGATATCGCGGACTTCGGCGGCGTGATGATCCTCCAGCTCATGCCGCGACAGCGACACTTCATGCGGACGGAACAGCACGTGTTTGTCACCGCCCAGGTGCAGACGGTTCGAATCACCAAGGAAGTGATAAACGAAATCGCTGGCCGGGTTTTCGTAGACGTCACCCGGTGAGCCGATCTGCTCGATCACGCCCTTGTTCATCACCACGATACGGTCGGCCACTTCCATCGCTTCTTCCTGGTCGTGGGTCACGAAGACCGAGGTCAGGTTGATGTCTTCGTGCAGACGCGCGAGCCAGCGGCGCAGCTCTTTACGCACCTTGGCGTCGAGGGCGCCGAAGGGTTCGTCGAGCAACAGCACTTTCGGTTCCACCGCCAGGGCGCGTGCGAGGGCAATCCGCTGGCGCTGACCACCGGACAACTGCTCCGGGTAGCGATCCGACAGCCAGTCCAGTTGCACCATGTTCAGCAGTTCGTGAACCTTGGTCGCGATCTGGCTTTCAGTCGGGCGCTGGTTTTTCGGTTTCATGCGCAGGCCGAACGCGACGTTGTCGAACACCGTCATGTGCCGGAACAAGGCGTAGTGCTGGAACACGAAACCGACGTTGCGATCGCGCACATCGTGGCCGGACACGTCTTCACCGTGAAACACGATGTTGCCCTGATCCGGGGTTTCCAGACCGGCGATAATGCGCAGCAAGGTGGTTTTGCCGCAGCCGGACGGACCGAGCAACGCGACCAGTTCACCGCTGTGGATGTCCAGGCTGATGTTGTCCAGCGCCTTGAACGCATTGAAATTCTTGCTGACGTTACGCACTTCGATCGACATGAATTATTCCTCCGCGGCGCTGGCGCGCAGGCGGTTGATACGGTTTTCGCTCCACTGCTTGGCCAGCAGGATGAAGAGCGCCAGGATCAGCAACAGGCTCGCCACGGCGAACGCGGCCACGTGGTTGTATTCGTTGTAGAGGATCTCGACGTGCAGCGGCAAGGTGTTGGTCACCCCGCGAATGTGCCCGGAGACCACCGACACCGCACCGAACTCACCCATGGCCCGCGCGGTACACAGCACCACGCCATAGATCAGGCCCCATTTGATGTTGGGGACGGTGACGTGCCAGAACATCTGCCAGCCATTGGCGCCGAGCAGGCGCGCGGCTTCCTCTTCCTGAGTGCCTTGCTCCTGCATCAGCGGAATCAGCTCGCGGGCCACGAATGGCACGGTGACGAAAATCGTCGCCAGCACGATGCCCGGCAGGGCGAAGACGATCTGAATGTCGTGCTCCTGCAACCACGGCCCGAACAGGCCCTGGGCGCCAAACATCAACACGTAGACCAGACCTGCGATCACCGGCGACACCGAGAACGGCAGGTCGATCAGCGTCACCAGCATGCTCTTGCCACGGAACGAGTATTTGCTCACGCACCACGCCGCGCTGACGCCGAACACCAGGTTCAGCGGCACGGAAATCAGTACGGCGAACACGGTGAGCTTCAGTGCCGACAGCGCATCCGGTTCGAAGATCGCGGTAAAGAACGCGCCGAGACCGTTCTTCAAGCCCTGCGACACCACGATGAACAGCGGCAGCAGCAAAAACAGGAAAAAGATCAGCCAGCCGAGACCGATCAGGATGCGCCGCGATGTGGCACTGCCACGCCGCGCAGCGTTGGCCGAGGAAGCGGCCGCAATAGACGATTGGGACATGTTCGCGCCTCCTTATGGGGTTTCGATGCGCCGCTGCAGCAAGTTGATCAGCAGCAACAGGACGAAGGAAACCACCAGCATCAGCACGCCGATGGCAGTGGCGCCGGTGTAATCATACTGGTCGAGTTTGACCATGATCAGCAGCGGCAGGATCTCGGTTTTCATCGGCATGTTGCCGGCGATGAAAATCACCGAACCGTACTCGCCAACACCACGGGCAAACGCCAGAGCAAAACCGGTCAGCCACGCAGGCAACAGCGCCGGCACCAGAATGTGGCGGAACACTTGCCACGGTTTGGCACCGAGGCAGGCCGCGGCTTCTTCGACTTCACGAGGGATATCGGCCAGCACCGGTTGCACCGTGCGCACCACGAACGGCAGCGTGACGAAGGTCAGCGCCAGGGTGATGCCCAGCGGGGTGTAGGCGATCTTGAAGCCGAGGTCGGCGGCAAACTGGCCGACCAGACCGGCCGGTGCGTACAGCGCGGTCAAGGCGATGCCGGCCACGGCCGTCGGCAGGGCGAACGGCAGATCAATCATCGCGTCGATGACCTTGCGTCCGGGGAAGGTGTAACGCACCAGCACCCAGGCCAGCAGTGTGCCGATGATGCCGTTGATGATCGCGGCACACAGCGCGGTGCCGAAGCTCAGCTTCAGTGCGGCCAATACGCGCGGCGCGGAGATGATCGTCCAGAACTGATCCCAGGTGAGCTGCGAGGCGTGAATGAACATCGCCGCCAGCGGGATTAGCACAATCAGGCTGAGGTACACCAAGGTGTAACCCAGCGTCAGCCCGAAGCCGGGTATGACGGGGGAGATACGACGCGACATAAAAGTCCTTGGTTAAAAACGCATCAATGTGGGAGCGAGCCTGCTCGCGAAGAGGCCATTTCAGTCAACATTTACGTCGTCTGACACACCGCCTTCGCGAGCAAGCTCGCTCGCTCCCACATGGTTTCGTGCCTGGGCATCAGGCTTATTGTGGGTCAGATTACTGCGCCTGATAGATCTGGTCGAACACGCCACCGTCATTGAAGAATTTCGGCTGCGCGGTTTTCCAGCCGCCGAAGTCCTTGTCGATGGTCACCAGCTCCAGTTTCGGGAACTGCTGGGCGTACTTGGCAGCCACGTCCTTGTCCCGTGGACGATAGAAGTTTTTCGCGGCGATTTCCTGGCCGGCCGGACTGTACAGGTGCTTGAGATAGGCCTCGGCGATCTGCTCGTTGCCTTTCTTCTCGGCGTTCTTGTCGACCACGGCCACCGGCGGTTCGGCGAGGATCGACAGCGAAGGCACGACGATGTCGAACTTGTCCGCGCCGCCATCTTCTTTCAGCGCCAGGAACGCTTCGTTTTCCCAGGCCAGCAACACGTCACCCTGACCGTTGTTGACGAAGGTGATGGTCGAGCCACGAGCGCCGGTGTCGAGAATAGGCACATGCTTGAAGAGGGTCTGCACGTATTCCTTGGCTTTGGCTTCGTCACCGCCGTTGGCTTTCAGACCGTAGGCCCATGCGGCGAGGAAGTTCCAGCGCGCACCGCCGGAAGTTTTCGGGTTAGGCGTAATCACCGAGACGTCGTTCTTGACCAGATCACCCCAGTCCTTGATGCCTTTCGGGTTGCCCTTGCGCACCAGGAACACGATGGTCGAGGTGTACGGCGTGCTCGCTTCCGGCAGACGCTTCTGCCAGTCGGCCGGCAGGGTCTTGCCGAGTTTGGCAATTTCGTCGATGTCACCGGCCAGGGCCAGAGTCACCACGTCGGCACGCAGGCCGTCGATCACCGCACGACCCTGTTTGCCCGAACCACCATGGGATTGCTGGATTTTCACGGTGTCGCCAGCATGGTCCTTCTGCCAGAACTTGATGAATTCGGCGTTGTAGTCCTGATACAGCTCGCGTGTCGGGTCATACGAGACGTTGAGCAGTTCGTAATCCTTGGCAACCGCGGAACCGGCAAACACAGCGCTGGCCAGCGCGGCCAAAGCGTAACGGCGAATCGACGACATGGTGAAAGCTCCTGGAATTCTGGGTGGTGGCTTTTTCTTATGAATATCTGGAATCGGGTTTGCCGGCCAAAGATCGCAGCCTTCGGTAGCTCCTACACACAGCCCCCTGTAGGAGCTGCCGAAGGCTGCGATCTTTTGATCTTCAATTCAGCTCGGCTTGTTGCCCGGTTGCTGCAAACGGAATTTCTCTTTGCGTTCGATCTGGACGACTTGAGCGTTGTGGACAGTGATCTCCACTGCGCCGAACCGCAGATCGCGCAGGGCGCTCTGGATTTCACGCAAGATCGTGGTTTCGTCCTGACCGTCAACGCTGCGAAGGGATGCGCTCATGGTGCTGCTCCTTTGAATGGAATATGCCTGGCAGTGGGCGGCACTGCGTTCGGCGTGGGAGCAATATAAGAGAGGCTTGGATATTCTTAAAAAGACTATTTAAGAATGTTTATATAACTAGAAAACTGATCGTTCCCACGCTTGGCGTGGGAATGCATCCTGCGACGCTCTGCGTTGCGGTTTTGGTGAAGACGCAGAGCGTCCCGGGCGGTATTCCCACGCCGAGCGTGGGAACAGGATTGGCCAGTGGTTTAGCCGATAACGGGCGCGTACGCCCAATCCAGATCCAGCGCCGGCACCGGCCGTCCAAACCAGTAGCCCTGCCCCAGATCGCATTCCTGCTCCAGCAGAAACCTTGCCTGCTCAGCCTGCTCAATCCCCTCGGCATGCACCTGCATGCCCATGCTTCGCGCCAGCGCGATGATCACCCGGACGATCGCCGCGTCATCCTCGTCCCACGGCAACCCGGCGACGAAACCCTGATCGATCTTGAGCTTCTGCACCGGCAAGCGCTTGAGCCGTAGCAACGACGAATAGCCGGTGCCGAAATCGTCGATGGCCAGGCGAATGCCCAACTCACGCAAGCGATGCATCTGTTCCAGCGCCACCTCCGGATCGTCCATCACCGCGCTTTCGGTGACTTCCAGCTCCAGATAGGCCGGATCCAGCCCGGTGTCGCGCAGCACCTGGGCCACTTGCTGATACAACTCGCGCCGGGCGAAAAGCCGCGACGACACATTCACCGCGACAAACGACAGCACCCTTCCTGCCTGCTGCCATTGGCACATTTGCCGGCAGGCCTGCTGCATTACCCAGGCATCGATTTCGGCGATCAACCCGGTGCGCTCGGCGATTGGAATGAACTCGGCCGGCGACACCAGACCGCGCTGCGGATGCTGCCAGCGCACCAGGGCTTCGACGCCGATCAGGCGACCGGTTTGCAGCTCGTGGACCGGTTGATAGAAAACCCGCAGCTCCTGTTGCTCCAGCGCACGGCGCAATTCGAAAGCAATCTCGACCCGTTGCTGGGCATGCGCAGTAAGTTCTTCGGTGTACAGCGCGTAACCATTGCGCCCGCTGCTCTTGGCCTTGAACAGCGCCGCATCGGCATTGCGCAACAATTGATCGGCGCTCAGTGCATCGCTGGGAAACAGGCTGATGCCGATGCTGGCGTTGATAAACAGCTGATTACTGTCGAAACAGAACGGCTCCTTGAGCGCGTCGAAAATGCGCTGGGCCAGTGCCGCCGCCTGCCCGGGCTGTGGACAACTTTCCGCCAGCACCGCGAACTCGTCGCCGCCAAGCCGCGCCAGCGTGATACCGGCGCCGAACAGCGCCTGCAAGCGCGCCGCCACAGCTTTGAGCAAACGGTCGCCGACGTTATGCCCGAGGCTGTCGTTGATCATCTTGAAGTGATCCAGATCGAGCAGCAGCAGCGCGCAGCCGCGTTTGTGGGCCTGCGCCGAAGCCAGGGCCTGCTCGGCGCGGTCGCTGAACAGCAGGCGATTGGGCAGATCGGTCAGCGGATCGTGGTGGGCGAGGTGCTTGAGCTCGTGCTCGGAATGCTTGATCGCACTGATGTCGGAAAACACCGCCACGTAATGACTGACCTGGCCCTGATCATCGTGGATGACACGGATGGTTTGCCACTGTGGATAAATCTCGCCACTTTTGCGGCGGTTCCAGATCTCGCCGCTCCATTCGCCCTGACTTTCCAGCGTCGCGAACATCGCCTGATAGAAGCCCGGCGGATGATGGCCGGACTTGAACAGGCTGGGTCGCTGACCGAGAACCTCTTCACGCAAATAACCGGTGATCTCGATGAACGCGCGGTTCACATGCACGATCAGGCCCTGACGATCAGTGACCAGCACCCCTTCGCGGGTGCAATCGAACACGGCCGCGGCCTGGCGCAGTCGTTCACGGTCGGCGTGGCGCTCGCGCAAACGCGCACCGATGCCGAGAAATTCGCACAACCGCGCCCGCGCCAAAAAGATCAGTCCGGCGCTGACCGCCGCAATGACATAACCGTTGATCAGTTGCCATCGCGCCACATCGGCGGAGTTATCGAAGAAACTGTTTAATAAATAACCAGTACCTTGCAGCCAGACTGCCGCAAGCACGAGATAGAGCAGCGCTGCACGCAAGGCATCGCGATAAGTGGCAGACATTCGGCCGTCCATGTCCCTACAAAAAGGTTGGAATTATAGGGCAAGAAACATCCAGCGACTCTTATCTGAAAGGGCGACTGGTTTTATCTGTGTGCTTGGTGATAATGCAACGGCTGTTTTTATCTTTATCGAGGGCCCTATAGCCTATGTGGTACGAAGGTTTTCTTGGCTTGTCGGCCTGGTCACTGGTCGCAGTCACCCTGCTGATGACCCACGTGACAATTGTCGCCGTCACGGTCTATCTGCACCGTTACTCGGCCCATCGCTCGCTGGAGCTGCACGCCGGCCTGAAACACTTTTTTCGTTTCTGGCTGTGGCTGACCACGGCGCAGAACACCCGCGAGTGGACGGCCATCCACCGTAAACACCACGCCAAATGCGAAACCGAGGACGACCCGCACAGCCCGGTCATCAAGGGTTTGTCCACGGTCCTGCGCAAAGGCGCCGAACTGTATCGCGCCGAAGCCGAGAACCCGGAAACCCTGCGCATCTACGGCAAAAATTGCCCGGAAGACTGGATCGAGCGCAACCTCTACAGCCGCTACCCTCTGCTGGGCGTGGCGATCATGGGCGTTATCGACCTGCTGCTGTTCGGCACCATCGGCATCACCATCTGGGCGATCCAGATGATGTGGATCCCGGTATGGGCCGCCGGCGTGGTCAACGGCTTGGGTCATGCCGTCGGTTATCGCAACTTCGAATGCCGCGACGCAGCAACCAATCTGGTGCCGTGGGGCATTCTGATCGGTGGCGAAGAACTGCATAACAACCATCACACCTACCCTAACTCGGCCAAGCTGTCGGTGAAGAAGTGGGAGTTCGACCTCGGTTGGGCCTGGATCAAAGTCTTCAGCTTCCTGCGTCTGGCCAAGGTGCAGCGTGTAGCGCCGATTGCCCACCGCGTCGAAGGCAAAGGCAATCTGGACATGGACACCGCCATGGCGATTCTCAACAATCGCTTCCAGATCATGGCCCAGTACCGCAAGTTGGTCATCGGCCCGCTGGTCAAGCAGGAGCTGGCCAAGGTCGATCACTCGGTGCGTCACCAGTTCCACCGGGCCAAACGTCTGCTGTCGCGGGAAACCAGCCTGCTGGAAGATCGTCATCACGCACGCATCCAGAGCATGCTCGAACACAGCCAGGCGCTGAAGGTCATTTACGAAAAACGCCTGGCCCTGCAGCAGATCTGGGTCAAGACCAGCTCAAATGGCCACGACATGCTCGCTGCCATCAAGGAATGGATTCACGAGGCTGAGGCCAGCGGCATCCAGTCCCTGCGCGAATTCGCCGACCAGTTGAAAACCTACTCGCTGCGTCCTGCGGCAGTCTGAGACCGTTGATCGGTGTGCCCGGAATGCCGGGCGCACCTTTCGGAACTAAGCACTAAATCCCCTATCTCAAAGACACTTCGCCATCCCGGCGGGCCGTACTGTGGCCGTGGTTGAAATGCGGCACGCCCTTTGAGAACTGTGCCGATGGTCAATAACAACCAAAAAGACTCATCCCTCCCGCAGTGGCCCGAGGCCGCGCAAACCCTGATGGCGCTGATGCACGCCCAAGGCGAAGTCGCACGCCTTAGCGAACGCGAGCAACTGTTCAGCTCGCTTTTGGTCAGCGTCAACGCTGTGCTCTGGGCCTTTAACTGGGAAACCCGTCAGGTGCTGTACGTCAGCCCGGCCTATGAAAGGATTTTCGGACGATCCGCAGGCCTTCTGCTGGCCGACCACAACCAGTGGCGCGACAGCATCTACCCGGACGATCTGGACTACGCCGAACGCAGCCTCGCCGAAGTGCTGCGCAAAGGTGCGGTGGAAGATCGCGAGTACCGAATCATCGCCGCCGACGGCCAAGTGCGCTGGCTCAGCGACAAATGCTTCATCAATCGTCAGGACGAACCCGGCCAACCGGTAATCATCGTCGGCATCGCCGAGGACATCACCGACAAAAAGCAGATGGAAACCGAGCTGCAACGCCTGGCCACCACCGATGTGCTGACCCAGAGCAGCAACCGTCGACACTTTTTCGAATGCGCCCACCGCGAATTCGAAGAGGCGCGCCTGCAAGGCGCGCCATTGGCTTTCCTGCTGCTGGATATCGATGACTTCAAAGTGATCAACGACAGCTACGGTCATCCCCAGGGCGACAACGTGCTGCAACAGATCGCCGAGTGCGGCCGCAGCTCGTTACGTCGGGGCGATCTTTTCGGGCGTATTGGCGGCGAGGAATTTGCCGCAGTATTTCCAGGCTGCGCGCCGGACATGGCCATGCAAGTAGCCGAGCGCCTGCAACAACAGATTCAACGCTTGAGCTTCAGCCATGACGGTCAGACTTTCGGCATCACCGTGAGCCAGGGCCTGACCAGCCTCACGGCACAAGACGAAAGCCTCGACAGCCTGTTCGCCCGGGCGGATGCGGCGATGTATGAGGCCAAGCGGCAGGGCAAGAACCGGATTATCTCTGGCTGAATACGGATTTCAGACTCAACAAATGACCCTGTGGGAGCGAGCCTGCTCGCGAAAGCGTCCTGTCAGACAAAACAGTATTGAATGACACACCGCATTCGCGAGCAGGCTCGCTCCCACATTGGAAAATTGCCGACTCTGCTACTTACGCATCCGCATCAACTCCGGCAACCCGATCTTGAGCAGCCGTGCCGTGCGACTCTTCGCCAGTTCCTCAATACCCTCATGCTCGGTCAGGCGCGCCATTTGCGCCGCCATGTTCATCACCAGCGCCTCGCGGGAATACACCCCACCGCCGAGCTGGTAGACCGAGGCAATCAACTCGCGCAGCTCCAGCGGCAAACGCCAGCGAGTGCGCAGCGCCGAACCGTAGGCCGCACCGAATTCGGCTAGCGCGTCGCCGACCTCTTCCCATTCATCCAGCTCACCACCGGCCTGCTTCCACTCCTGCAAGCAACGCAGCAATGCCAGATCACCCAGCCGATGCAACATGCCTGCGCAATAACAGCGCTCCTGATCCAGATCGAGCAGACGCGCCAGGGTGCGCGCGTACTCAGCGGTATGCAGTGACAGCCCCCAATAACGCTCGGCGTAGTCCGCCAGACACGGGTCACTGAGTCTGGCGCTGCGCTTGAGCGCCAACCCCAGAATCAGATTCATGCTCTGCCCGGTACCGAGCCGATGCAGCGCCTGCGCGAGCGTCTGGACTGCCGTGCCATGGTGCTGCGCGGCACTATTGGCGGCGGCGATCAACACGGCGGTGATCTGCGGATCGGTTTTTATCTCATCTTCCAGCAACTTCAGATCCAGCCCGCCGGGATTGAGGCTGCGTTTGACCGCCACCTGCACATCGGTCATCAACGGCGCGCCGTCAGCCTGCTCGCGGCGCCGCTCAAGGAACACCGACAAGGTCATGCCCGGCGCCAGCGCAGGTACTTCACACAACACTTCTTCCCCGGCATTGAGCAGCAACCCCTGCAAGCGCTCGGTCAGGCTTTCCATGTTCAACGGTTTGGTCAGGTACGCCGTCGGCGCCAACGGCAGGGCTTCACGCACACTGGCGCTGTCGTTGCGAGTGCTCATCAGAATGAATGGCAGCGGCGGATTGCGTTGGCGCTGACGCACGCTGCGAAGTACGTTCAGCCCATCGGTGCCGGGCAATTCCCAGTCAACGATCGCCAGGTCATAAGGCACGTCGCGCAGCATGTCCAAGGCCTGCTGGCCATCGACACACAGATCCACACGCGCATCGCAACGCACGTTCAGCAACACTTGTTTGAGCAGGTCTCGAGACCATGGATCAGCCTCGGCAATCAGCACTCGGGGTACGGCGGGTAAATCAACGGCAGTCATGCGCGCTCTCCCTTGCAATGCCTGAACCTTAGCCAATGCTGGCCATTCGATACAGCACTAAACCCAAGGATGTGATTCAAGAGGCGAAAAAAAACCCGCCGAAGCGGGTTTTTTGTCTATCCGATCACACGGTGCCCGGCCTTACAGCTCCGAGAAGCACTCTTCGATGATCGCCAGACCTTTGTCCAGTTGCTCGTCCGGCGAGGTCAGCGGTACGAGTACGCGCAGAACGTTGCCGTAGGTACCGCAGGACAGCAGGATCAGGCCCTTGTCGCGAGCCTTGGCGACAACGGACGCGACATCGGCAGCGTTCGGCTTGTGGCTGTCGCCGTTTTCGAACAGCTCGACGGCGATCATTGCACCCAGGGCACGGACTTCGCCGATGACCGGGTACTTGGCCTGGATGGCTTTGAGGCCAGTGACCAGACGCTCGCCGACAGCCTTGCAGCGATCCAGCAGTTTTTCTTCTTCGAACACTTCCATCACGGCCAGGGCCGCGGCGCAAGCGATCGGGCTACCGGCGTAGGTGCCGCCCAGGCCGCCTGGTGCGATGGCGTCCATGTATTCAGCCTTGCCACACACACCGGCCAGCGGGAAACCGCCCGCAATGGATTTGGCGAAGGTGGTCAGGTCGGCAGCAACGCCCATCTGTTCCATGGCGAAGAAGGTGCCGGTACGGCCAGCGCCGGTCTGCACTTCGTCAGCGATCAGCAGGATACCGTGCTGGTCGCACAGGGCACGCAGACGCTTCATGAACTCCTTCGGCGCGACGTAGAAACCACCTTCACCCTGAACAGGCTCGATGATGATCGCGGCGATGTCTTTCGGCTCGGCGTCGTTCTTGAAGATGCGTTCGATCGAAGCGATCGAATCATCGATGCTCACACCGTGCAGTTCGTTCGGGTACAGCGCGCGGAAGATGCCGCCTGGCATCAGGCCCATACCGGCCGAATAAGGCACGACTTTACCGGTCAGACCCAAGGTCATCATGGTGCGACCGTGGTAAGCGCCGGTGAAGGCGATCACTCCAGCGCGGCCAGTGGCGGCACGGGCGATTTTCACGGCGTTTTCTACCGCTTCGGAACCGGTGGTGACCAGCAGGGTTTTCTTGGCGAAATCACCTGGCACCTTGGCGTTGATTTTTTCGCACAGCTCAACGTACGGCTCGTAAGCCAGCACCTGGAAGCAGGTGTGGGTCAGCTTGTTCAGCTGTTCGGTCACGGCAGCAATGATTTTCGGGTGCACGTGGCCGGTGTTCAGCACAGCAATACCGCCAGCGAAATCGATGAATTCACGACCTTCAACGTCAGTCACGGTCGCGTTCTTCGCGGACTCGGCGAAGATCGGGTGAATCTGGCCAACACCACGGGGTACAGCAGCGGTACGGCGGGCCATCAGTTCAGCATTAGTCTTGCTCATTACAGTCCTCATTCGCCGCTCATCGGGCGGCGTGGTTCAAGGATTAAGCGGGAGGAAGCGACGGTGGCAGCATGCGATGATCGACTGCCACGGCGTTCCCGGCCGCAGAGAAAATTCCGGTTTGAAACGACGCAAAGGGACAGCGCTCTCGTGCCCTTTGCGTTTGCAGCGATCCCTTTCCCGGCTTAGATGCCCAGGCAGAGGTATTTGATTTCCAGGTAATCTTCGATGCCGTACTTGGAGCCTTCACGGCCCAGGCCCGACGCCTTGATGCCGCCGAACGGCGCGACTTCGTTGGAGATCAGCCCGGTGTTGACGCCGACCATGCCGTATTCCAGGGCTTCCGCCACACGGAACACACGGCCCAGGTCACGAGCGTAGAAGTACGAGGCCAGACCGAACTCGGTGTCGTTGGACATCGCGATCACTTCAGCTTCGTCTTTGAAACGGAACAGTGGGGCCAGCGGGCCAAAGGTTTCTTCCTTGGCCACGGCTGCGTTTTTCGGCACGTTGGTCAGGATGGTCGGCTCAAAGAAGTTACCTTCCATTGCCTTGCCGCCCGCCAGCACAGTGGCGCCTTTGGCCACGGCGTCAGCGATGTGTTCTTGCACCTTGGCCACGGCTTTTTCATCGATCAGCGGGCCCGTGGTGGTGCCATCTTCCAGGCCGTTGCCGATCTTCAACTTGGCCACTGCCACTTTCAGCTTCTCGGCGAAGGCGTCGTAGACCGAATCCTGAATGTACAGACGGTTGGCGCAGACGCAGGTCTGGCCATTGTTGCGGTACTTGGAAATGATCGCGCCTTCGACGGCCTTATCCAGATCCGCGTCGTCGAACACGATGAACGGCGCGTTGCCGCCCAGTTCCAGCGAGACTTTCTTGATGTCCTTGGCGCATTCGGCCATCAGCTGACGACCGATTTCGGTCGAACCGGTGAAGGACAGCTTGCGCACGATCGGGTTGCTGGTCAGCTCGCTGCCGATGTCGCCGGCGCTGCCGGAAACAACGCTGAACACACCGGCAGGAATGCCGGCACGCTGGGCCAGCTCAGCCAGTGCGAATGCGGAAAATGGCGTTTGCGAAGCAGGCTTGAGCACCATGGTGCAACCGGCAGCCAGCGCCGGGCCGGCCTTACGGGTGATCATCGCCGCCGGGAAGTTCCACGGGGTAATGGCCGCGGTCACGCCGATTGGCTGCTTGATCACGATCAGACGCTTGTCCGGCTGGTGGCCCGGAATCACGTCACCGTAAATGCGCTTGGCTTCTTCGGCGAACCACTCGATGAACGAAGCGGCGTAAACGATTTCGCCCTTGGCTTCGGCCAGCGGCTTGCCCTGCTCGAGGGTCATCAGGCGCGCGAGGTCGTCCTGGTTCTCGATCATCAGTTCGAACCAGCGACGCAGCTTGCCGGCACGCTCTTTGGCGGTCAGTGCACGCCAGGCCGGCAGCGCTTTGTCAGCGGCTTCGATGGCGCGGCGGGTTTCGGCAGCGCCCATCTTCGGCACGGTGCCGAGAATTTCGCCAGTGGCCGGGTTGTTGACCTTGATCGTCTGACCGTTGTCCGCATCGACCCAAGCGCCATCAATGAAGGCTTGCTGGCGGAACAACTGGGTGTCTTTAAGCTGCATGTCGGCTTTCCTTAACAGCACCGCGGCCTGCGCGGAGCAAATTATGATTGTAGAAAGGCGCCTCGCAAGGCTGCCGTCAGGGAAATCAGTGACCGGGTGAGGCGCATAAGATAGTGCACGACTCGAAACACCTGCGCTTCAACACCCCATCAACGAGCGTTTGAAATCTCAAACGGATCCTAGGAGCAAAGGGGTTAAAGGACAATAGGGCGTTCGAAAAAAAGAACAAAAACGGCGTGTTTGTGGAAATTTTCAGATCAACGAGCAAAAAGCCCCGGCCGCAGGAAAACCATAGAACAGCCCCGCGAAAGCGCCAAGCGAGGGTTTTGCAGGACGTTACCGCTTTCTGGAATGCAGCGGATTTATCCCGACACGCGCACTGACAATACGCCTCAAAACCCAGCATGGACGCCCCGAGCCGACCTAGGTATGATGTCGCCCGCTGCACCAGTAGCTCAGCTGGATAGAGTACTGCCCTCCGAAGGCAGGGGTCATGGGTTCGAATCCCGTCTGGTGCACCATCTTCTATCCCTTGTATTACAAGGGGTTAGCTTCACTGCCAGAAATCTGTCCTAGTCCTGAAAGTCGTTTTTGCCACAAATTTGCCACACTCAAGTGTGGCGGGAATGGTCGAAATGGCAACAATCAGGAATCGCGGCGAGTATCAGTGGGAAGCGCAAATTCGCCGTAAGGGCTATCCAGCCCAGCGAAAAACCTTTGAAACCAAATCTGATGCCCAAGCCTGGGCACGCATGATCGAAAGCGAAATCGACCGGGGCATCTTTGTTTCTCGCGTCGAGGCTGAACGCACCGCCTTTCATCAACTCATTGATCGCTACATCTCCGAGATAGCCCCTAAACACAAAGGCGCGTACTCGGAAATCAAACGCCTGGAAGCGCTCAAGCGTCATCCGCTGGCGACACGCATCGTTGCCACCCTCACCTCTTCAGATTTTGCTCGTTACCGTGACGAGCGCCTGAAGATCCGTAAGGGCAACACGGTCAAGCGCGAGCTGGCTTTGTTCCAATGCGTGATCGAGGTCGCTCGCCGTGAGTGGGGCATTCATCTGGCAGAGAATCCGGTCAGGATGGTCAGCCGCCCTAGCTACAACGACGAGCGCTCGCGACGGCTCGACCCAATTGAAGAGCAATACATGCTTGGCGCGTTAGAGCTTCGTGAGCGACGTGCTGATGGGACCTACGCCGATGCATCACACAATCCCTGGATACGGCCCATTGTCCAACTGGCGATTGAGACCGCCATGCGCCGTGGCGAGATTTTCGAGCTGCGCTGGAAGCATGTGAACCTGGAACGTAGAACCGCGCACCTCCCTGCAACCAAGAACGGACTGCCCAGAACCGTCCCGCTTTCGCCGAAGGCTATTCAGTTGCTCCAGGATTTGCCGCGCTCGCTGTGCGGGCGAGTCTTCCCCACCACGGCCGACGCCCTCAAGAAAGCCTTCGTAAGAGGTCTGGAGCGAGCCAGGCTGAAATACTTGGGGGATTGCGCAGTGGCGCAGGTAAGACCTCAGGAAGACTTCCTGATCAATCTACGCTTTCACGACCTACGGCATGAAGCGACCTGTCGGCTTGCGACCAAGCTACCGAATCTGATCGAGCTTGCGAGCGTGACGGGGCATCGGGAGGTGAACATGCTTAAGCGGTACTACAACATCACTGCAGAAGAGCTGGCGGCGAAGCTGGCCTGATCGGACCACACCGGTCCGTATGGTAATCGCACAGACGGAGCATCATTTGCGCACGACTGGGCCAGTCGAGGTCAGCACACTGGGTGTTTTTGACAGGCAGAAGTCGGCAAAAAGCGGAACTCCACCCTTCCAGTTAGTGAGTCCATTGCAGATATCGGAACCCAGTGGATAACATGGGTGAAAGCTAGCTTAGTGACACCCTCCTCTCTGCTCGGATGCATCTCCACTTTGTGCAAGGGAACGCTAGAAGACCATTTCCACAGCACAGCCCCAATGGAATATATGCGCCATGCTTCACATCTCTGTCAAAACATCTAATTGCGACCAAGACAATCAATACCTCATCGAAGAAATGGCAACGGCTTCGGTCAGCTTGGAGCTTCACTTTGATGAAATTGTGAGCACTCAATCTCGCTCGGAACGAAAGCAAGAACTTACTCAAGCGATTCAGCGTGAACTCTCGCAGTTCAAGTGGCTAATCTCCGGTAGCGTGCAGATCGAGTTCGCTTGGTACCTCCACAGCATCCAACGCCAAGAGACGGACAAGGTGGGTGATATTGACAACATCACAAAGCCAATTCTTGACGCACTGACTGGACCAGATGGCATACTCATAGACGATTCTCAAATCGGGTCGGTGCACACTTTCTGGATGTCTCGCAACGAACAGCTCTCCTACAGCGTCCTGAGGCTAAGTATTCAGTTCTCTAATGACGACTGCCTAGACAAACACAACCTCGTTTTCATCCAATATTGGAACGCGATGTGTGTCGCGCTGAATGTTGACTTCGCAGACCAAAAGTCCATTTTTGGTGCGCTCTTCGTTGTTCGAGCACGCAAGATTTACCGCAGCATGGCGAGCTGGTTCCGAGAAACTGGCGCCGACGCCGACCGATTCCTAATCCAGTCGACATGGGAATTCCATCGGACACGTGTCGGTGGCTTTCCTAGGGAATGCGTTCTGTCTATGGCGCAGTTTAACCAGAGGGCGCTAAACGCCGGATTGGATTGGGGCGCTCTTCGCAAATTACGGCAGGCACTCGGACGCCTTCCATCTCTACGAGTGCCGGCGCACCGTAATGTGAGGCGTATTCCTACGGATGAATAGCCCGAAGGGCAGATGTCCTGACATGCGTCCTGCAGTGGAAATAGAAGTGATTTTTCAGAAAAGCAGTTGCTAGGGGGAAGACTCATCGCTGAGGATCTACTCCACTCCATTGCGATCATTCAACCCTGCGACACGAACGGCTGATTAGGGTCGGTTAGCGCCCGAACTTGTTGCCTATGAGGTCCATGCTTGTCCTTCAACACATATAGAGGACACGTCATGCCGATCACCGCATTCCAATCGAAAAAAAAGCTGGAACAAGGGAAAACTGATGGGGCAGAAAGCTCCGCTCCGTCTCAGAGACATTTGGGAAATTCGAGTCAGGCTCCAGCTAACAGGGAAAACCAGAGATGAGGCGCTCTTCGATCTGGCCATCGACAGCAAATTACGTGCGTGCGATCTCACCAAACTTCGGGTTAGCGACATCTCACACGGCCAGCGCGTCGCGCCTCGGGTGATTGTGATGCAGCAAAAGACTAAACGGCCGGTGCAGTTCGAAATAATGGAGCAGACTCGGAAGGCGCTAGAATCCTGGATACGGATCGCGCATCTGCAAGGCGAAGACTTCTTGTTTCCCAGTCGTATTCGAGATTCCGAGCACCTTTCTACGCGGCCATACGCACGTATCGTAACTGCATGGGTTGCTTCGATCGGTCTCGACCCCGTTTTGTACGGTACTCATACGCTGCGCCGAACCAAGGCGACGTTGATCTACAGAAGAACCAAGAATCTGAGGGCTGTGCAGCTGCTCCTTAGACATACCAAGTTGGAAAGCACGGTACGCTACCTAGGTATTGAGGTAGACGATGCTTTGGAGATTTCCGAGCAGACTGAGGTTTGAGGATTTGGCGGCGGTAGTGAACCGTCGCTATCCGACCCCTTGCAGCCGGTCGACGCCAATAGGCCGAACCATACCTGATGGTTTGTGGGCGGCGGGGCTTTAGGAACGGAGCATTGGCAGGCGAAGGCTCTGTCCCTTTTGGAAGGGAGCATGTCCAAGGGTCCATTGCTCTCAGCCTGAGACTAATTCACTCTATACTGGCATAATGCGATTGAACGAGCCCCATGAAAGACAGGACACCGTTTCCCCCTTACGATAAGGGATAGGCAAACGGTTATGTTTATGACTAATAGCAACGATAAGAGTGGTGAGCTTTTGGGCCAGGAGCGGCGTCGTCGCTGGAGCCCAGAGCAAAAGCTGGCCATGGTTCGAGAGAGCCTTGAACCAGGACAAAGCGTTTCGGTCGTGGCTCGGCGCAACGGCATCAATGCCAAC
>NZ_FYDT01000069.1:0-25326 GCF_900187585.1 Pseudomonas sp. Irchel 3E19 | reverse complement strand
TCAAGCCGGCTTGCCAGTACATCGCCGTGCAGTTGATCGTGATGGCAGCGGCCAATCCTGTTTCAGCGACGGGTAGACGGTTGGCGGAACTTAGAAAAGGCGTTGGCGGGCTGTTTCTGGATCACCGCCCAAGGCCTTCGAGGCCAAGGACGGCGAAGATTTCAAAAACCCGGTTTCCGGTGGACCGTAAGGCTGCTCCGCTTAAGTGAACAGCATTACCGCAGATGCGGGGCTTTTTATTGCCTGCGATTTCTGCAACGACACCAATCCCCTGTGGGAGCGAGCCTGCTCGCGAAAGCGGCGTGCCAGCCACTGAAAAATTTAACCGAACGGACGCCTTCGCGAGCAGGCTCGCTCCCACAAAGAGCAATTACAGCTCGGAAAGCGAACTCAGACCGAGAACCTGGCCACCATGCTGTTCAAATCCACCGCCAACCGCGACAACTCCTGGCTCGCCGCACTGGTCTGATTGGCCCCCGCCGACGTCTGCATCGCCAGATCGCGAATGTTCATCAAATTTCGATCCACCTCACGCGCCACCGCCGCTTGCTCTTCCGAAGCGCTGGCGATCACCAGATTGCGCTCGTTGATCAAGGTGAACGCCGAGGCGATTTCCTCCAGCGCCGTCCCCGCCGCCTTGGCCAACTCCAGTGTCGAGCGCGCCCGGACATTGCTCTGCTGCATCGAACTGACCGCCGAATCCGTGCCCTGCTGAATGCCGCCGATCATTTGCTCGATTTCCTGAGTCGACTGTTGAGTACGATGCGCCAGTGCCCGCACCTCATCAGCCACGACGGCAAACCCGCGCCCGGCATCACCGGCCCGCGCGGCCTCAATGGCAGCGTTCAACGCAAGAAGATTGGTTTGCTCGGCAATCGAGCGAATCACGTCCAACACTTTGCTGATGCCGTGAACCTTCTGCGCCAGGTCTTCGACTTGCACTGCATTGGCCGTAACGTCCTCGGCCAGAGACTCGATTGACGTCACGGTCTGCTGCACCTGCTGACGACCATGCTGGGCGATGCGATCGGATTCGCGCGAGGCTTCGGAGGTCGCCACTGCATTGCTGGCCACCTCCTCCACTGCAGCGGTCATCTGATTCACCGCCGTCGCCGCCTGCTCGATCTCCAGGCTCTGCTGATGCAGCCCGCGAGTGGCGTCTTCCGTGACGCAGCTCAGCTCTTCCGAAGCTGAAGCCAATTGGCTGGAAGACTCGGAGATCTGTCGAATCGTGTCGCGCAGATTGTGCTGCATGCTTTTCAGCGCCTGCAGCAGCCGCGCCGGTTCGTCCTTGCCGGAAATGTTTATATCGCCAGTCAGATCGCCACCGGCCACCACTTGCGCCACGCCAAGCGACTGCGCCAGCGGCAGCACGATGCTGCGGGTCAGCAGCAACGCCAGGCCAATGGTGATCAGCGCAGTGACACCGATCATGATCCCCACCCACACTCGCGAATTGATGAACACCAGCCGCGCCGCCTCGGTGGAAAGGTTGGCGTTGTGTTTATTCAACTCGACCAGATCACGCAGAATCACCGCAATTTCATCGGCCAGCGGACTCATCTGACCATTGAGAATCGTCGCCGCCTCCTCTACCCGATCCTGAGCAGACAATTGCATGACTTGCGCCTGGTACTCCAGATATTGATGCTCGATGACTTTGAAGCGATCAAATAACTTGCGCTCCTCAGGCAGGACGATCAGCACGTCATAGCGCTGCTGCGCTTCGCTCAACACCCCGCGCAGCTCGTCGAGCTTGGCCACGTTCTGTTGCAGCGCCTGCGGATCGCGATTGAGCAACAGGCGCATGGTCAACGCCCGCAGGCGCAGCATGTCCTGACTCATCTCACCGACCGCCATCACGCTCGGCAGCCAATTATTGTCGACCTCGTCGGACTGGGCACGCATGTTCGACATTTGCAGCAGGGCGAACGCCCCCAGTGCAAACACCATCAGGGCCAACAGGCCAAAACCGAGGCCCGCGCGCGGGGCAATATTGAGACTACGGATACTCATTGCTCTGGTTCCTTCCAAAAGCACTGCATCAACCTTGCAGCTGGTTGCTTTAGAAGGTATCGGCCCGTTGAAAATTTGCGTAAGACCAAAAGGTGATATCAAAAGGCCTTAATACTCCGAACACGCGGAATTAACGATTCAGCGTGGTTTTGCCGGACTTGAGCGTAGTTCGCGGCAAGATCGCCAGGAAGTTGTCTTTCGCTACTTTCCGAGCGACGTCTTCCGGCAAAGCGTCCAAAAACGGTTTGAAGCTGTGCATTTCCTGACCGAGCTTGTTGAATCGCCCGACGACGTCCGAGCCAATCATGAAGCGCTCCGGGTATTTCTCTACCAGCGCCAGCCACTGCGGGCGCGGCTGGCCCTGTTCGTCCAGCAGATAAGGCGTGAGCATGCTCCACGACAAGTCGATAAACAGATTCGGATACGCCTCGAGCATCCGCGTGAGGGTCGGCAGGAGGAAGTCCAGCTGCGTCTGATGCCGATGGATTTCCGCGCTGGTACCCGCGTGAGCCCAGATGAACCGTGTGTGCGGGTGATTACGCAGCGGTTCTTCGATTTCCTTCAGGTACAGCGGATTTTTCTCACGCTTTGAGGTGATGTTGGAATGCAGCATCACCGGCAGATCATTTTCCGCAGCCAAGTGATAGATCTTGGTCATCGCCTCGTTATTGGCGCGCGGCGTGTCGCCGGAAGTCAGTGCGGTCAAGTCATCATGTCGGGTAAACACTTCGCCAATGCCCTGCCACAGCCCCGGATACAGATTGAGCATGCGTTGAATGTGTGCGGCAGAGTTTTTGTCGTTGGGATTGAAACCCGACAGAAACGGATGAAAGTACGGCCGCTGCTCGGGTGCCAGTCTTTGCACCGCATCGGCGACGATCACGTCGGTGGCGCTGTACCAATAGGCGTCAGCGTCATCGCCGGCGTAATAACGCGGGCGCTTGGGCTCGTCTTCGTGCCACTTCTTTGCCACGGGAATGCCGGAAATCATCACGTGCTCGATGGCATTGTCTTTCATGGCCGTCAGCAGTTTCGCCATGCCAGCGGTTTCCTGGAAAAAATCCACGTAGTGCAGGTGCGCGTCGCTGTAGGTGTATTCGCGGGCACTGGCGGTGCCGGCACACAGCAGAAGGCAGGCGAGACTTAAACGATACAGGGACACAAGTAATCTCCGACAAGTAGGCATAGCCTAGACCCCGCCCTGACAACAAGGGTTCATCCCGCAGGAAAGTGGAACGCGTGCCGGTGGGAATGCTCTATAACTGCAAGGTCTTTTTTGATCGAACGACTTTTCCTACTGCCAGTGAGGTTCCCATGACCGTTACCGTCAATACCGTCTCCGCTGAAGGTTTTCGTCACACCGTACAAATCGATGACCACGAATTGTTTGCCGACGTGCCGACTTCTGCCGGCGGCGAAGGCACCGCGCCAGAGCCGCACGATTACTTCGACGCGGCGCTCGGTGCGTGCAAGGCCCTGACCCTGAAGATGTACGCGAAGAAAAAAGACATCCCGCTGACCGGCGTGGGTGTCGAAGTCAAGCGCGACAACAGCCAGGAGCAAAAAGGCAAATACGCTCTGCACGTCACCCTGACCCTCAAAGGCGTGCTCACCGACGCCCAGCGCGAAGAACTGCTGCGAGTGGCCGACCGCTGCCCGATCCACAAGCTGATGACCACCAGCGAAGTGAGCATCGAAACCCACGCCCCACAAGGCTTCGACAGCCAATAACCATCCTGATGCCAGCGGCGGGTTATGCTTCTGGCATCACCCGCTCAGCCTGGAATGCACCATGGATACGCAACCACTGATCATCCGCCCGCGCGCCGAAGACGTCGAAGGCCAGCCGATCCTGCGCCCACTGCCATCAGCCAAATGCCGCAGTGTCGGGCCTTTCGTGTTTTTTGATCACATGCTCGAGACGGTTTATCCGACGGGCAAAGGCATGAACATCCGACAGCATCCGCACATTGGCCTGTCGACCCTCACCTATTTGTTTGAAGGCCAGATTCAGCACAAGGACAGCCTCGGCTCTGATCAGGTGGTCAGCGCCGGCGATGTCAGCTGGATGACCGCCGGCAGCGCGATTGCTCACGTTGAACGCACGCCGGCGCCGCTGTGGGATCAGAGTTTCACGATGCACGGTTTGCAGATCTGGCTGGCATCTCCCAAGGATCATGAACAAGGCCCGGGGCATTACAGCCATCACCCGGCAGCAACCTTGCCGGTCAGCGATAACCTTGGTGTGCAGATTAGGATGATTGCCGGGTCAGGCTTTTGCCTGGAATCGCCGGTGCCAGTGCTTTCTCCTACGCTGTACGCCGAAGTGAAGATGCAAACGGCGACCACCCTGCTAATTCCGACCGAACATGAAGAGCGGGCGGTTTATGTGTTGAGTGGGGATGCGCAGTTGAATGGCGAGGCGATTGAGCCGCATGCGTTGGTGGTATTGCCTGCCGGGGAAGAGATGAGTCTGTTTGCCGAAAGCGATGTGCACGCCGTGGTATTTGGCGGCGCGCCATTGGATGGGCCACGGCGGATCAACTGGAATTTTGTTGCGAGCGATCCGGCGGCGATTGATGAGGCACGGCGTAAATGGGCGGCCGGGGATTGGCCGACGGTGCCGGGGGAAGTTGAGCGGATTGAATTACCCTGAGATTTGTATCGCCTGATGGGCCGCCTTCGCGAGCAAGCCCGCTCCCACATTGGATCGGTGGTGTTTGTGAGTTTTTAAATCCACCACAAATTTCATGTGGGAGCGGGCTTGCTCGCGAAGAGGCCAGTGCAGACGCCGAATAATCAGGCTTTGAACACTTCATCCAGCAAGTCATGCATCGACTTGAATGCCCGCGCAGCAGTCTTCGCGTCGTACATCATTTTGCCCGGCACATTGGCGTGCGGATCGGTAAACGAGTGCACCGCACCGCCATAGCTGAGCAATTGCCAATCCACGTTCGCCGCGTTCATCTCAGCTTCGAAGGCCGGCAGTTGCTCCTTCGGCACCAACGGGTCGGACGCGCCGTGCAGCACCAGCACCGAGCCTTTGATGTTGTTGGCATCCGCCGGGTTCGGCGAATCCAGCGTGCCGTGGAACGACACCGCCGCCTTCACCTGCGCACCAGTACGCGCCAGATCCAGCGCACAGCAACCGCCGAAGCAGAAACCGAACACTGCCAGCTTCGAGAGATCGACCGCCGCTTCGCCCTGCTTCTGCAGCTGCTCGAACGCTGCCTGCATACGCTTGCGCAATAGTGCGCGGTCATCCTTGAGCGGCATCATCGCCGCACCGGCCTGATCAGCGTTTTGCGGACGCAACGCCTGACCGTAGACATCCGCAATCAACACCACGTAGCCCTTGGCCGCGACCGACTTGGCGATCTCTTCGGCACCGGCGCTGACACCCATCCAGTTCGGCGCCATCAACAAACCCGGACGCGCGCCCTTATGCTCTGCATCGAACGCCAGACGACCTTCATAAGGCTGGCCGTCAATCTGATAGACCACGGAACGTACAGTGACTTGGCTCATTTCTGACTCCAGATTGGTTAAACACCAGAATGAAAAAACCCGCCGAAGCGGGTTTTTAGACGACTTGGTTAAACCGACAGTTCAACCAGCAGCTTGTTCAGTCGACGCACGTACGCGGCCGGATCCTTCAAGCTGTCGCCAGCCGCCAGCGCTGCCTGATCGAAGAGGATGTGCGACAGGTCGCCAAAACGCTCTTCGCTCTGCTCGCCGTCGAGCTTCTCGATCAGCGGGTGGCTTGGGTTGAACTCGAAGATAGGCTTCGAATCCGGCACCTTCTGCCCGCTGGCTTCGAGGATCTGACGCATTTGCAGACCCAGATCCTGCTCGCCGATGGCCAGAATGGCCGGCGAATCGGTCAGACGATGAGAGACGCGGACTTCAGCCACGGAATCACCCAGCGCGGTTTTCAGACGCTCGACCAGACCTTCTTTGGACTTGGCGACTTCTTCTGCGGCTTTCTTGTCCTCTTCCGAGTCCAGGTTGCCCAGATCGAGGTCACCGCGTGCCACGTCAACGAAGGACTTACCGTCGAAGTCGCTGAGGTAGCTCATCAGCCACTCGTCGATGCGGTCGGTCAGCAGCAGCACCTCGATGCCTTTCTTGCGGAAGACTTCCAGGTGCGGGCTGTTCTTGACCTGCGCGTAGGTTTCGCCGGTGAGGTAGTAGATCTTGTCCTGACCTTCCTTGGCACGCGCCAGGTAGTCAGCCAGACCGACGATCTGCTCGCCGTCGTCGCCATTGGTCGATGCGAAACGCAGCAGACCGGCAATTTTCTCTTTGTTGGCGAAGTCTTCAGCCGGGCCTTCTTTCATGACCTGACCGAAGTTCTTCCAGAAGCCTTTGTATTGCTCAGGCTCGTTCTTCGCCAGTTTTTCCAGCATGTCGAGCACACGCTTGGTCAGCGCCGACTTCATCGAGTCGATGATCGGGTCTTTCTGCAGGATTTCCCGCGACACGTTCAGCGACAGGTCGTTGGAGTCGACCACGCCTTTGATGAAGCGCAGGTACAGCGGCAGGAACGACTCGGCCTGATCCATCACGAACACGCGCTGCACGTACAGCTTCAGGCCTTTCGGCGCTTCACGCTGGTACAGGTCGAACGGTGCGCGGGCCGGCACGTACAGCAGCGAGCTGTACTCAAGCTTGCCTTCGACTTTGTTGTGGCTCCAGGCCAGCGGATTTTCAAAGTCGTGAGCGATGTGCTTGTAGAACTCCTGGTATTCCTCGTCCTTCACTTCAGTGCGCGGACGGGTCCACAGAGCGCTAGCGCGGTTGACGGTTTCCCATTCCTGCGCAGGCTGCTCTTCACCTTCAGCTGCGGTGACTTCTTTCGGCAGCTCGATCGGCAGCGCGATATGGTCGGAGTACTTCTTAATGATGTTGCGCAGACGCCAGCCATCAGCGAACTCGTCTTCCGCTGCTTTGAGGTGCAGAACGATGCGAGTGCCGCGCTCAGGTTTTTCGATGGTGGCGACTTCGAACTCGCCCTCGCCTTTCGACGACCAGTGCACACCTTCGCTGGCCGGGGTACCGGCACGACGGCTGTACACGTCAACCTGGTCAGCGACGATGAAGGCGGAGTAGAAGCCCACACCGAACTGGCCGATCAGGTGCGAATCTTTCTTCTGATCGCCCGAGAGATTCTTCATGAAATCGGCAGTGCCCGATTTGGCGATGGTACCCAGATGGGTGATCACATCGTCACGGTTCATGCCGATACCGTTGTCTTCGAGGGTGACGGTCTTGGCGTCCTTGTCGAAGCTCACGCGGATTTTCAGGTCGGCGCCACCTTCGAGCAACTCAGGCTTGGCCAGGGCTTCGAAGCGCAGCTTGTCGACAGCGTCAGAGGCGTTCGAGATCAATTCGCGAAGGAAGATTTCCTTGTTGGAATACAGCGAATGGATCATGAGGTGCAGCAGCTGCTTTACCTCGGTCTGGAAGCCCAGGGTTTCCTTTTGAGTTTCCACACTCATGGTCATCAAACTCCAATCAGATGGCATAAGCCGCGACCCGAATGGTCGGCGGCGGGTTGTTATCTGAGTTTGGGGCACTGTTCAGGATTTCAAGGGCTCATCGATTTTGAAGTGCGCACGCGCGGTGGCAATCGGCTCGCTTTCAGTGCTTTGCCACGCGGTGACCGCGACGTTCGCCACCCGCCGGCCCTGACGGCAGAGCTGACACTTGGCCCAAGTGTCGCGAAACTGCCCGGTGCGCAGGTAATCGAGAGAAAAATCGATGATCTTTGGCACTCCCGGTGCGCCGGTAAACACCAGCAAATGCAGGGCTGCAGCCAGCTCCATGAACCCGGCGATCACGCCGCCATGAATCGCCGGCAATAAAGGATTACCAATGTTGTCCTTGTTCGCCGGGAGTTTGAACAGCAACTCATCGCCGACCCGCGAGCACTCGATGCCAATCAGTCCGGCATACGGGATCAACTTCAACAGAGGTGCGTAATCGCCCTGCGCGTGGGCCTGTTGCAACTGGTACTTGAAGTCCTCGCTCATTGCCCCTCCCCCTTGATTACGCCGCCGAAGCCTTTTGTGCCTTTGATGTTTTTACCCATGCGCATGAAGGTGCCGACGACATGGGCGATCGGCTGTTCGGGATCGTCTTGATAAGCAAAACCACGGGCGAAGATCACATCGATTGTTACCCGGTAGCACTGGGCAAAGCCGTAGACATCTTTGTTCGGTTCAGCGGCGTGCATGTAGTCGATGCGCAGATCGAGGGTCGGGCAGACTTCGAATTCCGGTAACACACACAGAGTCGACATCCCGCACGCGGTGTCCATCAACGACGTGATCGCCCCGCCGTGAATCACTCCGGTCTGCGGATTGCCGACTATTTTTTCGCTGTACGGCAGGATCACCGTCAGCCCTTCACTGGAGGCGCTGTGCACTCGCAAACCGAGTACCTGACAGTGCCGCAATGCCGAAAGAAATCGTGTCGCGCGCTCAAAAACGGGGTTTTCAGCCATTTGATAATTACTCTCGTTAGAGCCTTTGGCCAGTAGTAGCAAATAGCGCAAAAGTTCCACTAAAAAACAAACTTATATATCTGAAAGAAATGAGGAACTTAACCCTCAGCGTCGAGTCCTTAAGGCCAGTAGTTATTTTCCATAAGGAGAAACACCCCATGCGTAAGACTTTAGCTATTGCCTTGATGTTGACCGCTTCCCTCGGTCTCGCTGCCTGCGATAAAAAATCCGAGGACAAAGCTCAAGATGCCAACCAACATGCTGAACAAGCTCAGCAAGACATGAACAAAGCTCAGGATAAAGTGAACGACGCCGCGAAAGAAAACGCCGAAGCTGCCAAAGCTCAGGCTGAATCGAACGCCGCTGCACAAGAAGAAGCCGCCAAGAAGCAATAATCAGCTTTTCGGTGTAAAAAAAGAAAACCCGCCAAGTGCGGGTTTTCTTTTGCCTGCGATTTATCGCTACTGCCGACTTAGAGCAACAGGGTTCTAAAAGTCGGACTAATCATCAGCAACAACGAACACACTAAGCCGACCAGCCATACCAGACTGCGCAGCTTCGGCAGATCCGCCAGGTAAAACCACAAGTAGATAATGCGAGCGATCACAAAAATGATCGCCAATGTATCGATCAACCAGCCTTGTGTTTGCGTGGTGTGCGCCATCAGCACGCCCACCGCGAACAGAATGAACGCTTCGATACTGTTCTGATGCGCCGCCAATGCCCTCGCGCCGTACCCGGTCAGTTGCGCCTGCTGCTGGCGTGGCAGGTGGTTGTTGTAACCGCCCTGCTCCTTCATGGCCTTGCCCACGGGCATACGCGCAATGTAAATCAACAATGCACTGATAAACACACACCAGAACGGAATACTCATCAAACGACCTCTTTGTTCGCCTCGGGGATGGGCGCCTCTGTAGGGGTATAGACCATCACATCGAGAACGTCGGAATGAAATTCGCGGCGGTACAAGACCACGACCACGCCGGCGCTCATGATCATGAACAGCCACGGGCTGACGAACCACGCCAGCATGCTCATGCCGAAATAATAGGAGCGCAGGCCGAAGTTGAACTGGTTAGCCGCCATGGAAATCACCCGCGCCGCCCGCGAAGCAAAGGCCTTGCGCTCCTGCTCCGAGACTTGTCGCTCACCGATCATGGGCGCCGAGCCGATCAGGATCGCCGCAAAATTATACTGACGCATGCACCAGCTGAACGTGAAGAACGCATAGACAAACACCAGCGCCAGACACAGCAACTTGATCTCCGACATGCCTTGCGAGGCCTGCTGCACCATCGGTATGTCTGCCAGCAAAGACACCGCGCGCTCGGAGGCGCCAAGCACGGTGAGAATACCGGCGAGAATAATCAGGGTGCTGGAGGCGAAGAACGAGGCATTACGCTCCAGATTGCCAATCACACTGGCGTCGGCGATGCGGTTGTCACGCAGCAACATGCGACGCATCCAGTCCTCGCGATACAGGTGCAACACACTGGCCAGGCATGCGGTGTCGCGAGCCTTCCAACTGGCGTAACGGGTGTAACCGCCCCAGCAGATGACGAACCAGAGGGCGGCGAGCAGATGGATCAGGTTGGCTTGGATGAACGACATGCGGTTCCCTGTGGAGTATGGATGCTACCTGTGGGAGCGAGCCTGCTCGCTCCCACATTAGGACTTCGGCAACCCTTCGACGTTAGCCTAGGGAAAAAGACACTGCCTGACGCGCATAAAAAATGCCCCGTATCGATTGATACGGGGCATTTCTGTTCAAGCGCTCAAGACCCGCTTGTGGCGGGTCAGGAAACCTCAGGCAATGGCTTCGCTGCGCTTGCCCAGCAGGCGATCACAGACCACTGCGACCACCAGGGTCATCACACATGGCACCAGCCACGCCAGGCCCTGCTCGCTCAGCGGCAGGTGGGACAGCTGCGACGGCATCCAGTCGGCCAGACCAGCGCCTTTCAGGGCGTCGATGGTGCCAAACAGGAAGGAGACCAGCATCACCGGGCCGAGGATGCGACCGTGTTCATGCCAGAAGTCTTTGCAAAAGCTCAGCGCCACCAGGACGATGCACGGCGGGTAGATCGCGGTAAGCACCGGGATCGAGAAGGCAATCAGCTTGGTCAGCCCCAGATTGGACACCAACAACGAGAACGCCGCCAGAATGATCACCAGAGTCTTGTAGGACAGTGGCAACACTCGGCTGAAGTATTCGGCACAGGCGCAAGTCAGACCGACCGCCGTCACCAGACACGCCAGCGAGATCAGCACTGCAAGGAAACCGCTGCCCAGCGAGCCGAAGGTGTGTTGCACGTAAGCGTGCAATACCGCCGCGCCGTTGGTAGCACCGACGGCGACTTCGTGGCTGCCGGAACCGAGGCGGAACAGGCTGATATACACCAGCGCCAGACCGACACCGGCGATCAGCCCGGCGATGATCGCGTATCGGGTGATCAGCGCAGGTGACTCGACGCCACGGGAGCGGATCGCGTTAACGATGACGATACCGAACACCAGTGCGCCCAGGGTATCCATGGTCAGATAGCCATTGATGAAACCTTGAGAGAACGGCGCGGCCACGTATTCCGGAGTACCGCTACCGATATCACCGGCCGGCAAGGCGAATGCGGCGATGCCGAGTACTGCCAGCGCGATGATCTTCAACGGCGCGAGGAAACGACCCACGGTGTCCAGCAAACGGCCCGGATAGAGCGAGATGAAGAACACCAGCAGGAAGTACACCGAGCTATAGAGGAACAGTGCCAGCGGGCTTTCACCGGTCAGCGGCGCCAGACCGACTTCGAACGATACGGTTGCGGTACGCGGGGTGGCGAACAACGGGCCCACCGCCAGGTAGCACGCCGCAGCCAGAATGCCGCCAGCGATCTTGCCGATCGGGCTGCTCAGTGCATCCATTGCCCCGCCGACTTTCGCCAGTGCAACAACGGTGATCACCGGCAAACCGACCGCTGTGATCAGAAAGCCCAGCGCCGCCATCCAGACGTGAGGGCCAGCCTGCAAACCAACGATCGGCGGGAAGATGATGTTGCCAGCCCCGACGAACAGGGCAAATGTCATGAAACCAAGTGCCAGGATGTCCTGACCTTTCAAAACTTTCATTAAGGTAATACCACACTACTGAATCGGAATTTAGAGGGGGATTGCCCTGTGGGATTAGGGAAATGCTGTCGATCCGTATGGGACTGACCCGTATAGCGCGTTGCATGCCTTGTGGGCGGCAGACGCAAAAATGGCTGCTAGCCTAACGAATTTGGCTTACAAACGCACTGTTAGAGGGCGAACTATCCGATACGCGACGTTTCCGTGTCGCGTTTTTGCATGTAATTGGGCGGATGCCTATAAATAGCCAGCACGACTCAAATCCCGGAAATGACAAAGGCCACCCGAAGGTGGCCTTTGTTTGGTGAAGCGTCAGTTAAGCGTGAGGCTTACTTGACAGCCCAACCGGTCAGCTCGGCCAGGGCCTTGCCGATGTCTGCCAGCGAACGCACGGTTTTAACGCCTGCGTCTTGCAGAGCAGCGAATTTCTCGTCTGCAGTGCCTTTGCCGCCAGAGATGATTGCGCCAGCATGGCCCATGCGCTTGCCCGGAGGAGCAGTCACACCAGCGATGTAGGAAACAACCGGCTTGGTCACGTGTGCCTTGATGTAGGCAGCCGCTTCTTCTTCAGCCGAACCGCCGATCTCGCCGATCATTACGATCGCTTCGGTCTTCGGGTCTTCCTGGAACAACTTCAGGATGTCGATGAAGTTCGAACCCGGGATCGGGTCACCACCGATGCCGACGCAAGTCGACTGACCGAAACCGGCGTCAGTAGTCTGCTTCACAGCTTCGTAGGTCAGGGTGCCGGAACGGGAAACGATACCGACTTTGCCTGGCAAGTGAATGTGACCTGGCATGATGCCGATCTTGCATTCGCCTGGGGTGATCACGCCTGGGCAGTTAGGGCCGATCAGGACAACGCCCAGCTCGTCGCACTTAACTTTGGCGTCCAGCATGTCCAGGGTAGGAATGCCTTCGGTGATGCACACGATCAGCTTGATGCCGCCGAAAGCCGCTTCCAGGATCGAGTCTTTGCAGAAAGGAGCCGGAACGTAGATCACGCTGGCGGTAGCGCCAGTGGCAGCTACTGCGTCTTTAACGGTGTTGAACACTGGCAGACCCAGGTGCTCGGTGCCGCCTTTGCCTGGCGTTACGCCGCCAACCATCTGGGTGCCGTATTCGATGGCTTGCTGGGTGTGGAAACTACCTTGCGAACCGGTAATACCCTGGCAGATAACTTTGGTGTCTTTATTGATCAGGACGCTCATTATTTGCCCTCCGCAGCTTTGACAACTTGTTGAGCAGCGTCGGTCAGGCTGGTAGCAGCGATGATGTTCAAACCGCTTTCTGCCAGTACTTTAGCGCCCAGCTCAGCGTTGTTGCCTTCAAGGCGAACAACAACCGGGATTTTCACGCCGACTTCTTTCACAGCGCCGATGATGCCTTCGGCAATCATGTCGCAGCGAACGATACCGCCGAAGATGTTGACCAGTACTGCAGCGACGTTAGTGTCGGACAGGATGATCTTGAACGCTTCGGTAACGCGTTCTTTGGTTGCACCACCGCCTACGTCGAGGAAGTTGGCTGGCTTGCCGCCATGCAGGTTGACGATGTCCATGGTACCCATGGCCAGGCCAGCACCGTTGACCATGCAACCGATGTTGCCTTCCAGTGCTACGTAGTTCAGTTCGAACTTGGCAGCGTGCGCTTCGCGCGGATCGTCTTGCGACGGATCGTGGAAAGTCTTCAGCTTAGGCTGACGGTACATGGCGTTGGCGTCGATGTTGATCTTGGCGTCCAGGCAGTGCAGATCGCCATCAGCCTTGATCACCAGCGGGTTCACTTCCAGCAGAGCCAGGTCATGATCCTTGAACAGCTTGGCCAGACCGACGAAGATCTTGGCGAACTGAGCAACCTGCTTGCCTTCCAGACCCAGCTGGAATGCCAGCTCGCGACCCTGGAATGGCTGAGCGCCAACCAGTGGATCGATAGTGGCTTTCAGAATTTTTTCTGGAGTGTCGTGAGCGATTTTCTCGATGTCCACGCCACCTTCGGTGGAAGCCATGAACACGATGCGACGGCTCGAACGGTCAACGACAGCGCCCAGGTACAGCTCTTTAGCGATATCAGTGCACGATTCAACCAGGATCTTGGTGACTGGCTGGCCATTGGCGTCAGTCTGGTAAGTCACCAGACGCTTGCCCAGCCACTGCTGTGCGAAGGCTTTGGCGTCTTCTTTGCTGCGAACCAGCTTGACGCCGCCCGCTTTACCGCGACCACCGGCGTGGACCTGGGCTTTGACAACCCACTCGCTGCCGCCGATTTTGTCGCAAGCTTCTGCTGCTGCTTCTGGGGTGTCTACTGCGTAACCAGTGGAAACTGGCAGGCCGTATTCAGCGAACAGCTGCTTACCCTGATACTCGTGAAGATTCATGCTTTTTACCGTCTTCGTTAGGTACTGCGCATTCGGCGCTGCGCTCTTTATGAGTGCCGCGCCACCTGTGACTGCTGCTTGCGTAGCCTTCCGGGTATCCGGTGAAGCTACGCAAGACTGCGTCCAGCGGGCATTCCGCGGTGAGACTTGCTCGCAAGGCTCACGACGGGCCGTTACCGCCGTGGTTTCTTATTGTCTGTTAACGCTTCTTGCGGTTGGCAATGTGGATGGCGCCGCCATTCACAGCCAAAGCAGCTTCGTGCAAGGCTTCAGACAGGGTCGGATGGGAGAAAACCATCATGCCCAGGTCTTCAGCGCTGGTGCCGAATTCCATACCGATCGCGCCCTGCTGAACCAGTTCTGCAGCGCTCGGGCCAATCACGTGCACGCCCAATACGCGGTCAGTCTTGGCATCAGCGATGACCTTGACGAAACCACCGGTATCGTTGGCAGCCATGGCACGGCCGGAAGCAGCGAACGGGAAGGTGCCGACGTTAACTTCAACGCCTTCAGCTTTCAAGGCCTGCTCGGTTTTGCCGACCCACGCGATTTCCGGGTGAGTATAAATAACCGAAGGGATCAGGTCATAGTTCATCTGGGCTTTGTGGCCCTTGATGCGCTCGACAACCATGATGCCTTCTTCCGAAGCCTTGTGAGCCAGCATCATGCCGCGAACCACGTCACCGATGGCGAAAACGCCCGGTACGGTGGTGGCGCAGTGATCATCAACGTGCACGAAACCGCGCTCGTCCAGGGTCACGCCGCTGTCGGCTGCCAGCAGATCAGTGGTCACCGGACGGCGACCAACGGCTACGATCAGCTTGTCGAAAGTGATGGTCTGTTCGCCGTTGGCATCGGTGTAGTTAACAACGACTTCGTCGCCGTTCACTTTCGAACCGGTCACGCGAGCGCCCAGCTTGATGTCCAGACCTTGTTTGGTCAGGGTTTTCAGCGCTTCCTTGGAAACAGCGGTGTCCGCTGCCATCAGGAAGGTGTCCAGTGCTTCGAGAACAGTCACTTCTGCACCCAGACGCGACCACACCGAACCCAGTTCCAGACCGATCACACCAGCGCCGATCACGCCCAGACGCTTGGGTACGGATTGGAATTCCAGCGCGCCAGTCGAATCGACGATGACATTCTGATCAACCGGAGCGGGTGGAATGTCGATCGGACGCGAACCCGGAGCCAGGATGACGTTTTCTGCTTCGATGACTTCAACCGAGCCGTCTGGCTTGGTGACTTCGACTTTCTTGCCAGCCAGCAGTTTGCCGTGGCCCTGGATCGAAGTAACGCCGTTAGCCTTGAACAGAGTGGCAACGCCGCCGGTCAGGTTCTTGACGATGCCAGCCTTGCGGCCAACCATCGCTGCGACGTCCATTTTGACTTCGCCGGTCGAGATACCGTGAACGTTGAAGCTTTCTTTCGCTTCCTTGTATTTCCAGGAGCTGTCCAGCAGCGCCTTGGAAGGAATGCAGCCGACGTTCAGGCAGGTGCCGCCCAGGGCTTGCTTGCCTTCGGCGTCGGTGTACTTCTCGATGCAGGCAGTGGTCAGACCCAGCTGCGCGGCCTTGATGGCAGCCACGTAGCCACCAGGGCCAGCACCGATCACTACTACGTCAAATTTCTGCGACATTCAAAAAATCCTCTTTAGCGAAAAGCTTCAAGCCGCGCGCTCCAAGCCAAGCTGCCCTTTGCTGCAGCTTGAAACTTGAAGCCCGCGACTGCTTCTATCAGATATCCAGCAACAGACGAGCCGGATCTTCCAGCAGGTTCTTGATGGTCACCAGGAAGGTTACAGCTTCTTTGCCATCGATCAGACGGTGATCGTAGGACAGTGCCAGGTACATCATCGGACGGATAACGACCTGACCGTTGATGGCCATAGGACGCTGGATGATGTTGTGCATGCCCAGAATCGCTGCCTGCGGCGGGTTGACGATCGGGGTGGACATCATCGAACCGAAGGTACCACCGTTGGTGATGGTGAAGGTACCACCGGTCATCTCGTCCATCGACAGTTTGCCGTCACGGGCTTTTTTGCCGAATGTTGCGATACCGCCTTCGATTTCAGCCAGGCTCATCAGCTCGGCGTTACGCAGAACCGGTACAACCAGACCACGATCGCTGGAAACGGCAACGCCGATGTCCGCGTAGCCGTGGTAAACGATGTCGCCGCCGTCGATCGACGCGTTGACAGCCGGGAAGCGTTTCAGCGCTTCGGTGGCCGCTTTCACGAAGAACGACATGAAGCCCAGACGTACACCGTTGTGAGACTTCTCGAACAGATCCTTGTACTTCGAACGCAGGGCCATGACTTCGGTCATGTCGACTTCGTTGAAAGTGGTCAGCATCGCCATGTTCGACTGAGCTTCAACCAGACGCTTGGCCACGGTGGCGCGAACGCGGGTCATCGGCACGCGCTTCTCGATGCGGTCGCCAGCGGCGAACACAGGAGCGGCAGCCGAAGGAGCAGCAGCCTTGGCAGGCGCGGCAGCCGGAGCGGCTTTCTTGGCAGCAACAGCAGCCACGACGTCTTCCTTGGTTACACGACCGCCTTTACCAGTGCCGGCAACGGAAGCGATGTTGATGCCGTTTTCTTCAGCCAGCTTGCGCGCAGCCGGGGCAGCAACAGGATCGTCTTCGCCTTCAGCAGCAGGTGCAGCGGCAGCAGCAGCCGGAGCAGCAGCGGCGGCTGGAGCAGCGGCAGCAGCGCTGCCCTCTTCGATCGAGCCCAGCACCTGGTTGGAAAGAACGGTATCGCCTTCGTTGGCAACGATAGCGCCCAGCACGCCGTCAGCTTCGGCCAATACTTCGAGCACGACTTTGTCGGTTTCGATGTCGACGATCAGGTCGTCACGCTTGACGGCCTCACCTGGTTTCTTGTGCCAGGTGGCAACGGTGCCATCGGCAACCGATTCCGGGAATGACGGGGCTTTGATTTCGATAGCCATTATCTGTGGGTCCTTAAAATTCGGTTTCAGTCAGCGCGAAGGCGTTAAACAGTGAAAGCATCTTGCAGCAGTTTTTCCTGCTGCTCGGCGTGCATCGATGCGTAACCACATGCAGGTGCAGCAGAAGCCTCACGGCCCGCGTACTCAAGTACGAGAGACTTGTCGAGGTTGCTGATGCTGCGACGCAAGTGGTGCTGGCTGCAGTACCAGGCGCCCTGGTTCATCGGCTCTTCCTGACACCAAACGGCATGCTTGACGTTGGTGTACGGAGCCAGGACTTCTTTCAAGTCGTCCTCAGGGAATGGGTACAGCTGCTCGATACGCACGATGGCAATATCTTCGCGGCCTTCGGCACGGCGTTTTTCCAGCAGGTCGTAGTAGACCTTGCCGCTGCACAGAACAACGCGCTCGACCTTTTTCGGGTCCAGGGCATCGATTTCCGGGATCACGGTCTGGAACGAACCTTCGGCCAGATCTTCCAGGGTCGAGATGGCCAGCTTGTGGCGCAGCAGCGACTTGGGAGTCAGGACTACCAGAGGTTTGCGCAGCGGGCGGATCACCTGACGGCGCAGCAAGTGGTAGATCTGAGCCGGCGTGGTCGGCATGCACACCTGAATGTTGTGCTCGGCGCACAGCTGCAGATAGCGCTCAAGACGTGCCGAGCTGTGCTCAGGGCCCTGACCTTCGTAACCGTGTGGCAGCAACATGGTCAGACCGCAGAGACGGCCCCACTTGTGCTCGCCGCTGGTGATGAACTGGTCGATAACAACCTGTGCACCGTTGGCGAAGTCGCCGAACTGGGCTTCCCAGATCACCAGCGCGTTTGGCGTGGTGGTCGAGTAACCGTATTCGAAAGCCAGTACCGCTTCTTCCGACAGGAACGAGTCGTACAGGTCAAAGCGTGGCTGACCCTCGTACAGGTTCTGCAGCGGAATGTAAGTGCCAGCGTCTTTCTGGTTGTGCAGAACAGCGTGACGGTGCGAGAACGTACCGCGGCCGATGTCCTGACCGGTCATGCGGATCGGGTGACCTTCGAACGCCAGGGTCGCGTACGCCATGGTTTCGGCATAACCCCAGTTGATCGGCAGGCCGCCGGCTTGCATCTTCTGACGGTCTTCGTAGATCTTCGCGACCTGACGCTGAACCACGAAGCCTTCCGGAATTTCCAGCAGCTTGGCGGACAGTTCTTGCAGGGTCTTCAGATCAAAACGAGTGTCGTGACGCGCAGTCCAGGCGTGGCCCAGATACGGACGCCAGTCCACGAACAGCTCTTTGTTCGGTTCTTTGACCAGCGACTTCACTACGTGCAGACCGTTGTCCAGCGCGTTGCGATACTCGTCGACTTTCGCCTGAACACGTTCAGCGTCCAGAACCCCTGCCTGAGTCAGACGATCAGCGTACAGCTCACGGGTGGTGCGCTGCTTGGTGATCTGCTGATACATCAATGGCTGGGTGCCGCTTGGCTCGTCGGCCTCGTTGTGGCCGCGACGACGGTAGCAGACCAGATCGATCACCACGTCACGCTTGAACTGCATGCGGTAGTCGATGGCCAGCTGGGTCACGAACAACACGGCTTCCGGATCATCACCATTCACATGGAGGATCGGCGCCTGGATCATCTTCGCAGCGTCGGTGGCGTACTCGGTGGAACGCGAGTCCAGCGGGTTGCTGATGGTGAAACCCACCTGGTTGTTGATCACGATGTGTACAGTACCGCCGGTTTTGAAACCGCGGGTCTGCGACATCTGGAAGGTTTCCATGACCACGCCTTGACCGGCGAATGCCGCGTCACCGTGGATGGAGATCGGCAGAACCTTCTCACCGGTCTGATCGTTACGACGATCCTGACGGGCGCGAACCGAACCCTCGACCACCGGAGAAACGATTTCCAGGTGGGACGGGTTGAATGCCATGGCCAGGTGAACTTCACCGCCGGTGGTCATTACGTTGGACGAGAAGCCCTGGTGGTATTTAACGTCACCGGAACCCAGCTCGACCTTCTTCTTGCCTTCGAACTCGTCGAACAGCTCGCGCGGGTTCTTGCCGAAGGTGTTGACCAGCACGTTCAGACGGCCACGGTGGGCCATGCCGATGACGACTTCCTTGGTGCCGTAGGAACCGGAACGCTGGATCAGTTCGTCGAGCATCGGAATCAGGCTTTCGCCGCCTTCCAGACCGAAACGCTTGGTGCCCGGGTATTTGGTGCCCAGGTATTTTTCCAGGCCTTCACCGGCAGTCACGCGCTCAAGCAGGTGGCTCTTGATGTCGGCGGAGTACGTCGGACGACCACGCACGCTTTCCAGACGCTGCTGGAACCACTGGCGCTGCTCGGAATCGGTGATGTGCGTAAATTCAGCGCCGATGGTGCGGCAATATGTCTGCTGCAACGCTTCGTGAATTTCGCGTAGGCTCGCTTCCTCTTTGCCGATGAACAGGTCGCCGGCACGGAAGGTCGTATCAAGATCGGCATTGGTCAAGCCGTAATGATTGATCGACAGGTCTGCAGGTGCAGGACGCTGCCACAGCCCCAGCGGGTCAAGCTGGGCTGCCTGGTGGCCACGCATACGGTAGGCCTGGATCAATCGCAGCACTTCAACTTGCTTCTTCTCGTGCTCACTGCTCACGCTCCCGGCGGAAACCGGTTGAGCGCGGCGCTGGTTCTTTGCCAGCAGCACGAAATGATCGCGAATTGTCGAGTGCGAAACATCAGTGGCAGAGTTGCCGTCGGCAGGCAACTTCTGAAAGTAGGTGCGCCACTCTTCTGGCACAGCGTTAGGGTCGTGCAGGTAGAGCTCATAAAGCTCTTCCACATAGGCAGCGTTTCCACCTGAAAGGTAGGCGCTGTTCCACATGCGCTGCATCACGCTTTCTTGCATGCTTGGTCACCCTCGGTTAGGGGAACACCATCGGTGTCGACACCGAGCAAACTTGCAGAAGTCCGAATGCAGCGACTAAAACAAGCCACTTAGGATCACACTGATAGTCCGGGTACCAGCCCGGATGCCCCTGCTTGTCTCATTTCTTCAAAATAAGAGCCGCAGCTTATGGCTGCTGCTCTGGTTATAGCCATGACGCGGGTTGAAGCCCGCGCCACAGCCTCTACGGTACAGCGTTTACAGCAGCTGAATCACACGCCGCTCGAAAGCAGCATGTTACGGATGTGACCGATGGCCTTAGTCGGGTTCAGGCCTTTCGGACATACGTTGACGCAGTTCATGATGCCCCGGCAGCGGAATACGCTGAACGGGTCATCGAGCGAAGCCAGACGCTCGGACGTCTTGGTGTCACGGCTGTCTGCCAGGAAGCGATAGGCTTGCAGCAGAGCGGCTGGACCCAGGAACTTGTCCGGGTTCCACCAGAAGGACGGGCAAGAGGTCGAGCAGCAAGCGCACAGGATGCACTCGTACAGACCGTCGAGCTTTTCACGCTCTTCTGGCGACTGCAGACGCTCGATGGCCGGAGCCGGCGTGTCGTTCTGCAGGTAAGGCTTCACCTTCTCGTATTGCTTGTAGAAGATGCTCATATCGACGACCAGGTCACGGATAACCGGCAAACCTGGCAGAGGACGAACGATCAACTTGTTACCTTTTACAACGGCGGACAGTGGCGTGATGCAGGCCAGGCCGTTCTTGCCGTTGATGTTCATGCCGTCGGAGCCGCAGACGCCTTCACGGCAAGAGCGACGATAGGAGAAACCTTCATCCTGCTCTTTGATCAGGGCCAGCACGTCCAGCACCATCAGGTCTTTACCACCGGTATCGACCGAAAATTCCTGCATGAACGGCGCAGCGTCCTGATCAGGGTTGTAGCGATAAACACTGACTTGCAACATGGCGGTCACCCTTAATAAGTCCGGACTTTCGGCTCGAAAGTCGGAACAGTCTTCGGCGAGAAGTTAACGGCACGCTTGGTGACGCGCTTGTCACCCGGGAAGTACAGGGTGTGGCACAGCCAGTTTTCGTCGTCACGGTCTTCGAAGTCTTCACGGGCGTGCGCACCGCGGGACTCTTTACGTACTTCGGCAGCGATGGCAGTCGCTTCAGCCACTTCCAGCAGGTTTTGCAGTTCCAGCGCTTCGATACGAGCAGTGTTGAACGCCTGCGACTTATCGTTGATCTTCACGTTAGCGATACGCTGACGCAGATCGGCCAGTTGAGCGATACCTTTCTGCATGTATTCGCCGGTACGGAACACACCGAAGTAGTTCTGCATGCAGCTTTGCAGCTCGCGACGCAGGGTTGCCACGTCTTCGCCATCGGTACGGTTGTTCAGCGCGTTCAGGCGCGACAGGGCAGCTTCGATATCGGCTTCGGTAGCGTCGTCGTATTCGATGCCGTCGGTCAGTGCCTTTTCCAGGTGCAGGCCGGCAGCGCGACCGAATACCACCAGGTCAAGCAGCGAGTTGCCGCCCAGACGGTTGGCACCGTGAACCGATACGCAAGCCACTTCACCTACAGCGAACAGACCAGGGATGATCTGATCCACGCCATCAGCGTTCTGGGTGATCGCCTGACCATGAATGTTGGTGGCAACGCCGCCCATCATATAGTGGCAAGTCGGAACAACCGGAACCGGAGCAACCACCGGGTCAACGTGAGCGAAAGTCTTCGACAGTTCGCAGATGCCTGGCAGACGGCTGTGCAGCACTTCCTCGCCCAAGTGGTCGAGTTTGAGCATTACGTGGTCGCCATTCGGACCGCAACCATTGCCAGCGATGATTTCCTTAACCATCGAGCGAGCAACCACGTCACGACCGGCAAGGTCTTTGGCGTTCGGAGCATAACGCTCCATGAAACGCTCGCCGTGCTTGTTGATCAGGTAACCACCTTCACCACGGCAACCTTCTGTAACCAGTACACCGGCGCCGGCGATGCCGGTCGGGTGGAACTGCCACATTTCGATGTCTTGTACCGGTACGCCAGCACGCAGAGCCATGCCGACGCCGTCACCGGTGTTGATCAGGGCGTTGGTGGTGGACGCGTAGATACGGCCTGCACCGCCGGTAGCCAATACGGTGGCTTTCGCGCGGATATAGGAAGTTTCGCCAGTTTCGATGCAGATCGCGATCACACCGACGAACTCGCCTTCCTGGTTTTTTACCAGGTCGACAGCGTAGTACTCGTTCAGGAACGTGGTACCGGCTTTCAGGTTGCCCTGATAAAGGGTGTGCAGCAGTGCGTGACCGGTACGGTCGGAAGCGGCGCAAGTACGTGCAGCCTGACCGCCCTTGCCATAGTCCTTGGACTGACCGCCGAACGGACGCTGGTAGATACGGCCTTGCTCGGTACGCGAGAACGGCAGACCCATGTGGTCCAGCTCGAAAACAGCGGCCGGGCCTTCCTGACACATGTATTCGATAGCGTCCTGGTCACCGATGTAGTCGGAACCCTTGACGGTATCGTACATGTGCCAGCGCCAGTCATCGTTCGGGTCAGCGGACGCGATTGCGCAAGTGATGCCGCCTTGGGCGGATACAGTGTGCGAACGGGTCGGGAAAACCTTGGTGATCACGGCAGTCTTGTGACCGCCCTGCGCCAGTTGCAGCGCAGCGCGCATGCCGGCACCGCCACCACCAATAATGATGGCGTCGAAAGAAATCGTTGGAATGTTAGCCATGACTCAGATACCCCAGAGAATCTGCACACCCCAGACGAAGTAAGCGAACATCGCAACGCCGCATACTGCCTGGAAAAGGAAACGTATAGCCGTTGCGGACTTGCCGAACGCCATTGGCGTCAGGTAGTCAGTCGCGATGGTCCACATGCCGACCCAGGCGTGAGCGCCGAGAGCAACAAGGGCCAAGAGGCTGAAAATACGCATTCCGTTGTGGGCGAACAGTTCATGCCACTGGGCATACTCGAGGCCTGGGTGGGCCACGACATATCCGATCAGAAAGATGAAGTAAGCCGCGAGAACGACCGCAGACACACGTTGCGCCATCCAGTCATAGAGGCCCGAACGCGACAGGTTCGTGACGTTAGTTACCATATCCAAACTCCTGCCAGAACGATTACCACCACGGAAACGGCGATAACGATTTTCGAGCCCAGCTTGCCGCCTTCCAGCGTCTCACCGATGCCCATGTCCATGATCAAATGGCGCACACCGGCTACCAGGTGATACAGCAGAGCGGACAGGATGCCCCAAATCACTAGCTTGGCTAGCGGACTGGTCAGACACGCTTTCACCTGACCGAAGCCTTCCTCGGAGCTCAGCGACTTGTCCAATGCGTAAAGCATGATGGCAAGGCACACAAAGAGGATGACACCGGAGATACGGTGAAGAATGGACGTGTAAGCAGTGACTGGGAGTTTGATGGTCCTTAGGTCTAGGTTTACAGGTCGTTGGCTTTTCACGGCTTTTTTTTCACACTGAAGAGCCCCTAACAATCAGGGCAAAGTTGTTGGGGAGTGCACTGGTCAGGTAACCACCACCCAGGGATGCGACCCCCAATGAAAGCAAGCCCAAAAGCCCTTGGCGGTCGGTGGCCGAGTATAGACAGTTAGGCTACTAATGACAACGCAATCACCTACCCCCAATAGCTGATTGCACAAGTTGAATAAAAGGCGTAAATGGCAGGCAATTTCGAGGAAAAAGTGCGCTTAAAGCCTTCTGGAGCAAGACTTTAGGCAAATTGACATTCGAATTTATCTCACTATAGTGGTGCGGGCCCTGCGTGGGGGGTCTGTCTGATGGTTCAAGCATAAATAGGAGGCCACATGGCTGACAAAAAAGCGCAGTTGATCATCGAGGGCGCAGCCCCCGTCGAGCTGCCCATTTTAACCGGCACCGTTGGTCCCGATGTAATTGATGTTCGGGGCCTGACGGCCACGGGCCGCTTCACTTTCGACCCGGGTTTCATGTCGACCGCTTCGTGCGAATCGAAGATTACCTATATCGACGGCGACAACGGCATTCTGTTGCACCGCGGCTACCCGATCGAACAGCTGGCTGAAAAATCGGACTACCTGGAAACCTGCTATCTGTTGCTCAACGGCGAATTGCCGACAGCAGAACAGAAAGCCCAGTTTGTCAGCACCGTCAAGAACCACACCATGGTTCACGAGCAGCTGAAAACCTTCTTCAACGGCTTCCGTCGCGATGCCCACCCGATGGCCGTCATGTGCGGCGTAGTCGGCGCCCTCTCGGCCTTCTACCACGACTCCCTGGACATCAATAACCCGCAGCATCGCGAAATCTCCGCGATCCGCCTGGTTGCCAAGATGCCGACCCTGGCAGCGATGGTTTACAAGTACTCCATGGGCCAACCCATGATGTACCCGCGCAACGACCTGACGTACGCGGAAAACTTCCTGCACATGATGTTCAACACCCCGTGCGAGATCAAACCGATCAGCCCGGTGCTCGCCAAGGCCATGGACCGGATCTTCATCCTCCACGCCGACCACGAGCAGAACGCATCGACTTCCACCGTGCGTCTGGCAGGTTCTTCGGGTGCCAACCCGTTCGCCTGTATCGCCGCCGGTATCGCCGCACTGTGGGGCCCTGCCCACGGCGGTGCGAACGAAGCCGTTCTGACCATGCTCGATGAAATCGGCGATGTGTCCAACATCGACAAGTTCATCGCCAAGGCCAAGGACAAGAACGATCCGTTCAAGCTGATGGGCTTCGGTCACCGCGTTTACAAGAACCGCGACCCTCGCGCGACTGTAATGAAGCAGACCTGCGACGAAGTACTGAAGGAACTGGGCATCAACAACGATCCGCAACTCGAACTGGCCATGCGCCTGGAAGAGATCGCCCTGACCGACCCGTACTTCATCGAACGCTCGCTGTACCCGAACGTCGACTTCTACTCGGGGATCATCCTCAAGGCGATCGGCATTCCGACCAGCATGTTCACCGTGATTTTTGCGCTGGCACGTACTGTTGGCTGGATTTCGCACTGGAAAGAAATGCTCTCCAGCCCGTACAAGATTGGCCGCCCGCGCCAGCTGTACACTGGCTACGAGTCGCGTGACATTACCAAGCTGGAAGACCGCAAATAGGACTTGTCTTGCGATAACGTCTTGAAGTTGTACCGGGAACGGCCTCTATGTGAATAGCGGCCGTTTTTGTTTGTCTGGGGTTTGGGGTTTGGGGTTTGGGTGTATATCCGTTGCTGCGGGTGTTGCTGACTAGGGTTCCGCCCTGACGGCGGGTCACTTTTGGCAAACGCCCGGAATGCCGGCCCAGCCAAAAGTAACCAAAAGGGCTGCTCCCTGACGTACGGCACTTCGCTTAGGCTCAGTGTTCCCTCGCTACGGTGTCCATCCGGGGGCATCGCCTACGGTTTGCTTCGCTGCACCTCCTCTCGATGTATGCGGCTTCGCCGCACGGCGCTGCGCGCC
>NZ_FYDT01000068.1:0-25739 GCF_900187585.1 Pseudomonas sp. Irchel 3E19 | reverse complement strand
AAAAGCCCCCGTGGCCCCAAGGTGCCTAAGCCCAAGACATGGGTCCAAGGCACGGCGGTGCATGCGCATGTTTCAACGGACAGAGTAATCAAGGCTGCCAAAACTAAAAGACCTTGAAAGGGATGGCCCTTACGGCGGGTCACTTTTTACAAACGCCTAAAAAGTAACCAAAAACGCTTGCTCCTACGTGCGGCCCGCTCGCTGAGGCTCGGGGTTCCTTCGCTCCGGGATCGATCCGGGCGCAGCGCCTACGGTTTGCTTCGCTGCACCTCCTCTCGCTGTGTTTGGCTTCGCCAAACGGTCGCTGCGCTCCCACGCCCGGATCAATCCCTCCGCTCAGCCTTCCGACGTCGCCCGTGGATCAAGATCAAGAGCTTTACTCGAGCTTGCGCTCATTGTGTTGAGTGGGGCGGCATGCGCCGCGGGCGGGGTGTGCTTGTCTCCTCTGTTGGAGCTGTCGAAGGCTCGGGCCGCGATCGGACGATCTTTTGATCTGGCTTTTTCTTTCTGTGGGAGCTGGCTTGCCGGCGATGGCGGCCTGACAGCCGACCAATTTCTAGCAGGCTGCATGCGATCCCATTGTAGGAGTGAGCCTGCTCGCGATGGCGGCCTGACAACCGCTCAATTTTTGGCAGGTGTACTCGGTTGAAACTGTGGGAGCGGGCTTGCTCGCGAAGAGGCCCAGACAGTCACCCGATTACTTTGCTGTGTTTAGGGGTGTGTGAAATCACCAGAACCTTCCCACAAGGTTTCAGGTTGTCCGTCGGACGTGTGCTCTCTAGTCGTTGGCTGTCGCTCCCACGGGAATACGCATTCCAATTGTGGGAGCCAGCCTGCTGGCGATGACGGCCGTACAGTTGCGACAGTTTCAACCTGTGAACCACCCCGCAAACTCACCACCGGTCATTCCCGAATAGGGATCCTTCTTTGCTACGCCAACTACGCTCTTAAAGATCCGCCCCTACCAGCGGATACACGTTGTATAGCCCAATCGTTCACCGCGTGGGTCTCTACGGGAGTGTCCTGCCATGAAGCTTGTAACCGTCATTTTCAGTGTGTTTGTTCTGCTTCCGCTCACTGTCTCCGCCGCCCCTCAAGCCACCTCTGGCGAGATCCGTTTTACCGGTCAGATTGTCGATTCCGGCTGTGAAGTCGGGCGCGTCGGCACGTTGAGCGCCAACGAGTCTCGCCAGATCGAGCTCAAACCCGGCCTGAAGCTCGATGTCGACACGTACCGCAATGCGTGCAGCCACGAAACATTGCCAATGACCATCACCTTTGAGCCGCTGAAGACTTCGGTCGACAAAGGCATCGTTACCATCGCGTACCTGTAAACCGTTCGGCGTGCGGTGCAAATCTTCAGGCGCTGACCCGTGGCGCGCAGGTATACTGCGCGCCTTCGCGGCTCACTTACCGGGCGCGACTTTTTGTTTTGCGGAGCTTTCATGACTTCCCCGATCCAACCGCCGGTTGACGACGCCGTGAGCGATGTCTCGGCTGAACTGGCCGACGCCAGCGAATCCAAAGCCGAGATCCCGGCGTTCAAGTTCCCGTTCAAACCGGGTGAACTGAGCGCTGCCAAGGGCTCGAATCAGCCGTGGTACAAGAACGGCGCGAAGAACGGCCACACCAAGACCCCGGGCATGGCCCCGCCGGGCACCCGTCGTTCGATGGGCAAGCGCTGAGTTTTCTGGCCGGGAATTTGCGTTGGGTTGCGTGGGTTTTTGAGGGCGTGACAGGTTTGGGATTGAGATCGCCTTCACTGGCCCATCGCTGGCAAGCCAGCTCCCACAGGTTTTCCGGTTGTTCACTTATATTGATGTACGACACAAGACCTTGTGGGAGCTGGCTTGCCAGCGATGGGGCCCGAACAGCCACTCGAGTATTTGATCAAGCCGCCCGCAACGAAATAAACGCATAGGTCAACGCCGGCTCAGTCACCACCTGCGCCCCGGCCGCGAGCACTTGCCCGGCGACATCGTCCCCGGAGAGATGAAACAGCCATTCACTCGATGCTTCGCTCAATGGCTGCGCACTTACCTGATCAATCACCGCCGCAAAAGCGTCCATGTTCGGCAGATACGCCGTGAAACCGTCGCCCTTGAGCGCCGTGGTACGAATACCCAGCGCGGCACAAATTGCGTCTTTTAGCCGAATGTCATCCCGATCCGCCTGACGCGAGCGCTGGATCAGTTCGACCAGCTCCTGATCAACCAACTCGCCACCGACGATCAACAGCGGCCCCTGTTCCCAAGACTCCGGCGGGCAATCCTTGGCAGCAGGATTGAGCGGAATATGTGGATTGATCTCTGCCGGGTAAATCCTGCAAACCAGCGGCCGGCGCTCGTAAATGCGACACAGCTTGTCTTCGTCAAGATTCCGGCAAGGTCCGACGTTGTACGCAGCAAAGGTGATCGCCACGTGCGCGTCGGATTCACCGCTACGCACCACCACCGAACGCCGTTCGGCGTGCTCGCGCTGCTGCACTGGCAAGCCCAGACCGTTGCCGAGAAAGGCTTCCACCAGCACGATCACCTGACCGCCATCCGCCGCCCACATGCGGGCTTCGGCCAGGGTCAGAGGGACATGGTGGTCGGTGCAGCATTTGCCGCAGCCTACGCAGGAAAACGTCGTATTCATTGCGCGATCAATCTTCAATCAGGGTGTGAAATGGCGACGGAAAGTCGCCATGCAGACTCCGGTCGAAGCAAGTTATGCGCCATTCATTGGGCTTTGGCGGTCGGGCGGACCGAGTCCCACTCGGTGACGAACGCGGTTTTCGACTGTTTGTTGTACAGGCACAGTTCGGTGCCTTGCTGGCCCTTCATGTGTTTTTGCGGGTATTGGCCTTGCAGCAAGACGGCGGTGTAGCCGACGCGGTCGTCGAATTGCGCGGGGCTGCCGACGGGTTTGGCGTTTTTCAGGCCGCTGGCCTTGGTGCAACTGGCGAGCACGGTTTTGTCGTAGGCGGCCCAGGCGTCAGGGCTGGAGGCTTGGGCCTGGGAGGCGAGGGCGGTGAGGCAGAGCAGGCTGAAGGTGAGCACTTTCATGGCGGGCGTCCTTGGTGGTGTGTGGCCAAGGTTGGAGTGTGCCTGAGAAGGGAAGTTGCCTGTGCCGGCCTCTTCGCGAGCAGGCTCGCTCCCACAGTTTGAAATGCATTCCAGGGTGGGAGCGAGCCTGCTCGCGAAGACGGTCGATCAGTCCGGCACCCGTTCCCGGCGGACCACATACATCCCGGCACTTTCATACAACCGCTGCGCCCGCACGTTATCTTCCAGCACCTTTAAATCGACAAACCCTTCGCGCCGCTGGTGAAACCCCCTGAATGCATTCAACAACAATGCCCGGCCCAAACCTCGGCCCTGCATGCGCGGATGCACCGCCAGATCCTTGATGTATGAACTGGTCCAACATTGCGCCACACCGACCACGCCCTCGGCATCAAGGGCAATAAAACACAATGTCGGATCATATTCAGGATCGCTTTCAAAGCGCTGTTGCCAGGTTTCCAGATCCGGCACTCGGCCCCCACCTTCCCGGTAACCGAGCTGCATGAGGCGATGCACTGCCACAGCCAGTTCCGGCCGGTAAGTGCTGACCTCAACACCTTCTGGCCAGACGATATCCGGCGCGTTTGCAGGTAGATCCCGGCGCATCAAAAAGCAGTACGTCTGGCCCAAGACTCAGTAACCGTTGGCGGCGACGTGTTTGGCCGCTTCGATCAGGCGCTGGGTCAGTTCCGGCGAGGAGAACTTGGTCAGTACTGCGTTGGCCCCGGCAAGGCGTGCTTTTTCGCTGTTCATCGCGCTGTCGAGCGAAGTGTGCAGCAGCACGTAGAGGTGGGCGAAATCCGGGGTTTCGCGCAGGGTACGGGTGAAGGCGTAGCCGTCCATTTCGGACATTTCGATGTCGGAGACGATCAGGTTGATCTGCTGCGCGGTGCCTTGCAGGTCGAGCAGGCAGTCGATGGCTTCCTTGGCGCTACGGGCAGTGTGGCATTGCAGGCCGAGATTGCGCAGGGTGTGTACCGATTGCTGCAGCGCCACCTGGCTGTCGTCGACCACCAGAATCCGCGCGTTGCCGAGGACGTCGGCGTCTTCCATGGTCAAGTCGGTCGGAGCCATTTCGATCTGCGCCGGGGCAATGCTGTGGATGACTTTTTCGATGTCCAGCACTTGCACCAGCGTGCCGTCGACCGAGGTCACGCCAGTGATGTAGGCGCGCGAACCGCCGGAACCGAACGGCGGAGGCTTGATGTCGGTGGTCAGGCAGTGGACGATTTTGCTCACCGCTTGTACGTGTAAACCCTGCTTCGAACGGCTGACGTCGGTGACGATCAGACAGCCGCCGTTGGGGTCTTCCAATGGACGTTCGCCGATGGCGCGGCTGAGGTCGATGACCGACAGCGAAGCACCGCGCAACGTGGCGATGCCTTTGACGTGCGGGTGCGACTCCGGCAGTTTGGTCAGCGGTGGGCAGGGGATGATTTCACTGACTTTCAGCAGGTTGATCGCCATCAGCTTGCCGCTGCGCAAGGTAAACAGCAGAAGCGAAAGTGAGTCTGCGCGGGCTTTGGTGGAGGACATATAAACCTTCTGTGGAAAGGTGGTGGGCGAGGGTGAAAATCGCCAAAAACTATTGATGCCGGGTTATCGACTTGTCGGGGGCAGGCTTTAGTGCCTTTGGGCAGTCGAAGATCAAAAGATCGCAGCCTGCGGCAGCTCCTACAGAGATCACCTATCCCTGTAGGAGCTGCCGAAGGCTGCGATCTTGGCTTTTATTTCATGCCCAACCGCTTGGCCATCCGTCCGAGGTTGGCTCTATCGAGCCCCAACTCCCGCGCCGCACTTGCCCAGTTGTTTTGATTACGTTCGAGCGCCGCAGCAATTAATCTTCGCTGATATTCCTCAGTGGCTGCACGCAAATCCCCGCTGATCAACGGTACAGAAGCGACATCACCGGCAACCGGTTCGACCGGGTTATCCACAACCTCGCGCGGCAAATCCAGATCCGCCGCACTCAGGCTAAGGATCTTCGGCCGCACCTTGCAGTTGCCCAAGGCCTTCAACGCACTGCGCCCGATCAAGTGTTCCAGCTCACGCACGTTGCCCGGCCAAGTGTAGGCGAGCAGGGCTTCCTGAGCGTCGCTGTTGAGTCGCAGGCTATTGAGGCCCATGCGCGAACGGTTCTGTTCAAGGAAGAAACCGCTGAGCAACAACACATCACGTCCGCGATCACGCAACGCTGGCACCCGCAACGGGTACACGCTCAGGCGATGGTAAAAGTCGGCACGATAACGGCCACTGCGCACTTCTTCGGCCAGATCTCGGTTGGTTGCGGCGATCAGGCGCACATCGACCTGATGCTCCTTGTCCGAACCCAGGCGCTGCAACTGGCCGCTTTGCAGCACCCGCAGCAGCTTGGCCTGCACCGTTAGCGATAACTCACCCACTTCATCGAGAAACAGCGTGCCGCCATTGGCCAGTTCGAATTTGCCGCGACGGTCGCTGGTGGCGCCGGTGAAGGCGCCGCGCACGTGGCCAAATAACTCGCTTTCGACCAGGGTATCCGGCAATGCGGCGCAGTTGAGGCTGATGATCGGTTTGTCGGCGCGGGGGGAGGCGGCATGAATGGCTTGGGCCACCAGTTCCTTGCCAACCCCGGTTTCGCCGGTGATCAACACGGTCAGGTCGCTGCCGCCGACCAGATTGATTTCTTCCACCAGCCGTTTAAGCGCTTTGCTCTGGCCGATCATTTCGCGATTCTGCTGACCGCTGGCCTGACGGTAGACCTCGGCGCGCTGGTGCTCGTCTTCAGCGCGGATCGCCAGGCGCTCGATGCGCTCGGCGGCGTTGACCGTGGCCGAGGCCAGGCTGGCGAAGGCTTGCAGGGCGTCCAGTTCAATCGGCTCGAAACGCTCAGGGTCGAGCGCATCGAGGGTGATCAGGCCCCAAAGTTTTTCATCGACAAACAATGGGCAGCCAAGGCAGTCGTGGACTTCGAGGTGATCGTCGAGGCCGTCGACCAGACCGTCGTAGGGATCGGGCAAGTCGCTGTCGGCGGCGAACCGGGTCGGGCCTTTGCCGGCCAGCAACACTTCAAAGCGCGGATGTTCGCTGACTTTGAAGCGTCGACCCAGGGTGTCAGTACTCAAACCGTCCACCGCCAGTGGCACCAGCGATTCGCCGTCGAGGCGCAACAACGCGGCGGCATCACATGGCAGCAGAGCGCGCATGGCTTCGAGCAGGCGCCGGTAGCGCTCGCCCTCGGGCAATTCGCGGGACAGGTCGGAGACGAGGGGAAGCAAAGCGGTGAGCAGGGATTTGGCAGTCATGGTCTTGTAGTCAAAGAGACAAGATGTAGTCGGGATGACTATAAAGAGCTTTGAGTCTATTTGACTACATTATTCTCAAGCATCTGATTTATATAGGTTTATTAGTTGGCACGGAAACTGATAAGCCTTAGGTAACTTTTAAATGAAGCTCAGGAGTCAACCTTATGCTTAGCGTCCAGGATCGTGCCATCGTCAAATCCACCGTGCCCTTGCTGGAAAGCGGCGGCGAGGCGCTGATCACGCACTTCTACCGCATGATGCTCGCGGAATACCCGCAAGTCCGCCCGTTGTTCAACCAGGCGCACCAGTCCAGTGGCGACCAGCCGCGTGCCCTGGCCAACGGCGTGCTGATGTATGCACGGCATATCGACCAGCTCGACCAGTTGGGCGATCTGGTGGCGAAGATCATCAACAAGCATGTTGCTCTGCAAATCCTGCCGGAGCACTACCCGATTGTCGGTGCCTGCCTGTTGCGCGCCATCTGCGAAGTGCTTGGCGATGAAATCGCCACGCCTGAAGTGATGAGCGCATGGGGCGCGGCTTACGGCCAACTGGCCGACATTCTGATTGGCGCCGAAACCGCCATCTACGACCAGAAAGAACACGCCGTCGGCGGCTGGCGCGGCGCGCGGGAGTTCATTGTGGCGGCCAAGGTCGAGGAGAGCGCGGAAATCACTTCGTTCTACTTTGAGCCTGCGGACAAAGGCCCGATCCTTGCGGCCGAACCGGGTCAGTACATCGGCATGAAGCTGTTCCTCGACGGCGAAGAAATCCGCCGCAACTACTCGCTGTCGGCGCTGGCGAACAACGGCCAGTACCGCATCAGCGTCAAGCGCGAACCGGGCGGCCGTGCCTCCAATTATTTGCACGATCAGCTACACCTCGGCGCGAGTATTCAACTGTTTCCGCCATCGGGCGAGTTCACCCTGACTGCCAGCGACAAGCCGCTGGTACTGATCAGCGGCGGTGTCGGCATCACCCCGACCTTGGCGATGCTCGAAGCGGCGCTGGAAACCAAGCGCCCGGTGCACTTTATCCACTGTGCGCGTAACGGCAGTGTGCATGCGTTCCGTGACTGGATCGATGAGTTGGCTGCGCGTCATCCGCAACTCAAGCGTTTCTACTGCTACGGCGAAGATGACGGCGTGAGCCCGGCGGCGGACAAGGTCGGGATGTTGAGCCAGGAGTTGCTGGGTGAATGGCTGCCTGAGCAGCGCGATGTCGACGCTTACTTCCTTGGCCCGAAAGGTTTCATGGGGGCGATCAAGCGCCACCTGAAAGCGCTGGGTGTGCCGCAGAAGCAGAGCCGTTATGAGTTCTTTGGGCCGGCTGCGGCTTTGGAGTGATCTGAAACCGCGTCGCCTTCATTCGCGAGCAGGCTCGCTCCCACATTGGATCTGCGTTGAACACAAATCCCCTGTGGGAGCGAGCCTGCTCGCGAAGGCCGTTACGCGGTCTCTATTATTAAATTCTGTTTAAAGGTTAATCGTTTCTTAACCGGTTTATCGTTTATTCCCCGATGCTGATGATAGGCGCTCGTTCGTTTACATGATCAGGATCGCCCCCATGTCGCCCCTCACCTTGTCCCGTCGTTCCAGTCTCGCTGCCCTGAGCCTGTCGGCTTCGCTGCTGGCCAGTCCGTTTGCTTCTGCCGAATCTGCCTTGATAAAACCGCAGACCTTGATCGTTGATCAGAGCCTGCCCAAGGCGCAGGCACAAGCCATGGAACTCGCGGCGCGGCGTTACGGCAGTTTCTGGAATTCCGGTGAAGAAGCGTTGGCCACGGCGGCGCTATCGCCGCAGTTTGTCGACAAGACCCCGCCCGAAGGTCGGGTGCAGGGGCCGACCGGGCCATTGCTGGCGTCGAAGTTCTTTCGCACAGCGGTGCCTGATCTGAGCTGCGATATCGAGCAAATGATCGTCGCCGGTGATCGCGTGGTGGTGCATCTGCACTTTCGCGGGCATTTCACTGGCACCTTCAAGGCTCTCAAAGGGCAGGGCCAGCGTGTAGACTTCCGGGCAACCGATATCTATCAGATCGACAACGGTCGCATCGCGGCCAATTGGCATATCGAAGACAACATCAGCCTGATGGCGCAACTGCAAGCGCAGCCGCCGGCCAGCTGAACCATGGACATATAAGGGAAACGCGATGAGCGAGGAAACGATTCGACTGGGACGTGAGCGGCGCTTTCTGGTGCTGCTGGGCATCATCTGTCTGGCACTGATCGGTGGTGCGCTGTACATGCAGATCGTGCTCGGCGAGGCGCCTTGCCCACTGTGCATTTTGCAGCGCTATGCGTTGCTGCTGATCGCGCTGTTCGCGTTCATCGGCGCGGCCATGCGAACCAAGCGCAGCATCACCGTGTTTGAGGTGCTGGTGGTGATTTGCGCGATTGCCGGGGCCGGCGTGGCCGGGCATCACGTATACACCCAGTTCTATCCGGCGGTGAGTTGCGGCATTGATGTGTTGCAGCCGATTGTCGATGACCTGCCGCTGGCGAAAATCTTCCCGCTGGGCTTCCAGGTCGACGGTTTCTGCTCGACGCCGTACCCGCCGATCCTCGGCCTGTCGCTGGCGCAATGGGCGCTGGTGGCGTTCGTGCTGATCGTGATTCTGGTGCCGCTGCTGACGTCGCGTAATCGAAAAGCACTGCGCTGAATCAACTATTCGGCGCATTGGCCGATACAGAAAACGCCCCGATTTGCGTATCAGCCAATCGGGGCGTTTTGCATTTCAGAGTGTTTGTGAAATCACCGTGACGAACGGCAAGGAAGCGTGCGGCAGGTGTGCGACATGTTGTCACACAGGCCGTGTCGCAGGCTGTCACAGCGACATGGATTGGTGCGCTGTTACAAAAAAGGATTGGTCTGTTTCGGTGATTTTGCGCTTTTGCACGGGTGTGCCAGATCAGGCAGTTTTAACAAGCGCGGGCAAATGGCCAGAAGCCTTGGGATATCGGGCTTTGCGCTGATCAAGCATGCAGAAAATGCCTGCAGAGCTGTCTGAAATGAGGCGGATACACCTACAAATTTTGGTGTTTTTGTTGAGAATTGATTTCGATAACATGCGGCACTTTTGCAAAAATGGCGATGGATTGTTGCTCGAACGGATAAAAATTATTTCGGGATAAGACATGGTGTATAGGGCGCTACCTATCTACAATCGCCCGCACTGAATTCCCGGCACTGTTCAGCCTTTATTAAGGAGGCGAGCAGGAAGTCGGGTGTCGAGCAAGTCGTGAGGCTTTCAAGACACCCAGGTGTCGGTGCCTTCCAACTTTCCGCACCAAATGGAATTGGTCTGTAACAAGGCCTTTGACCACGAATTCGAATAAGAACTGACCGCTGTCCCAGGTTTTGTCGAGCGTCTGACGCGCGACGGGCGGCCCTTATTCAATCCAAAGAAAATGCCAACCCTTGGCAGGGTGAAGTGTTGGCGATCAAAACCCAACTGCATTGCGCAAGCTGCTTTAGAGGTCGTGAGATGAGTAAAAACAGGTACCCCAGATTACTAGGCCTAGTGCCGCTGCTCGGCACGTTGTTGCTGGGAGGCTGCAACATGACCTTGCTCAATCCAACGGGCCAGGTTGGCCTGGAACAGCGCAACCTGATCATCACCGCCACGCTGCTGATGCTGTTGGTTGTGGTGCCGGTTATCGTCATGACCTTCCTGTTTGCCTGGAAGTACCGCGCCTCCAACAAAGACGCCATCTACACCCCGAAATGGTCGCACTCGACCAAAATCGAAGTGGCTGTCTGGACCATCCCGGTGCTGATCATCATTGCCCTGGGTTACATCACCTACATTTCGACCCACGAACTGGACCCGTATCGTCCGATTGAATCCGACGTCAAGCCGGTGACCATCGAAGTGGTCGCGCTGGACTGGAAGTGGCTGTTCATCTACCCGGAACAAGGCATTGCCACGGTCAACAAGATCGTGTTCCCGGCGCACACGCCAATCAACTTCAAGATCACCTCCGACGCCGTGATGAACTCGTTCTTCATCCCGGGCCTGGGCGGCCAGATCTACGCGATGGCGGGCATGCAGACCAAGCTGCACCTGATCGCTGACCGCAACGCTGAAATGGACGGCATCTCCGCCAACTACAGCGGCGCGGGTTTCACCGGCATGAAGTTCAAAGCCATCTCAACCACTCAGGAAGATTTCGACGCCTGGGTAAGTGAAGTCAAGAAGTCACCTAAACAGCTTGATCAGGCTGAATACGCAGCCCTTGCCAAGCCGAGCCAGAACAACCCAGTCGAGCTCTACTCCTCGGTCACGCCGAACCAGTTCCAGATCATCGTCGACAAGTACGAAGGTATGAAGCCGGGCAAGCCGCTGAAGCACGAGAAGAAAGAGAAAGAAGTGGCGGCCACGGAAATTGACTCGAGTTCGCATTCAGCTGCCGGGGCAGAGGAGTAAACGATGTTTGGTAAATTAAGTTGGGAAGCAGTCCCATTCCACGAGCCGATCGTGATGGTGACCATCGCCATGATCGCCCTCGGTGGTCTGGCGCTGTTCGCTGCAATCACCTACTTCAAGAAGTGGACTTACTTGTGGACCGAGTGGCTGACGTCGGTCGACCACAAGAAAATCGGCGTGATGTACATCATCGTCGCCATGGTCATGCTGCTGCGCGGTTTTGCCGACGCCATCATGATGCGTACCCAGCTGGCCATGGCCACCGAGGGTTCGCCTGGCTACCTGCCGCCTGAACACTATGACCAGATCTTCACCGCTCACGGTGTGATCATGATCATCTTCATGGCGATGCCATTCTTCACCGGCCTGATGAACCTTGCAGTGCCGCTGCAGATCGGCGCGCGTGACGTTGCCTTCCCGTTCCTGAACTCCCTGAGCTTCTGGCTGCTGGTGTCCGGCGTTGTGCTGATCAACCTGTCCCTGGGCGTCGGCGAATTCGCCAAGACCGGTTGGGTTGCTTATCCACCGCTGTCGGGTCTGCAATACAGCCCTGGCGTGGGGATGGACTACTACATCTGGGCGCTACAGCTATCCGGGTTGGGTACGACGCTAACGGGGGTTAACTTCCTCGCTACCGTACTGAAAATGCGTACCCCTGGCATGAAACTGATGGACATGCCGATCTTCACCTGGACCTGCACCTGGGCAAACGTTCTGATCGTGGCTTCGTTCCCGATCCTGACCGCTACCCTGGCACTGCTGACCCTTGACCGTTACATGGATTTCCACATTTTCACCAATGAACTTGGTGGCAATCCAATGATGTACGTCAACCTGTTCTGGGCGTGGGGCCACCCTGAGGTTTACATCCTGATCCTGCCGGCATTCGGCATCTTCTCGGAAGTGATCTCGGCGTTCACCGGCAAGAAACTGTTCGGCCACCACTCGATGATCTACGCCTCGGGCGCGATCTCGGTACTGGGCTTCATGGTCTGGCTGCACCACTTCTTCACCATGGGTTCGGGTGCCAGCGTCAACGCCTTCTTCGGTCTGGCGACGATGCTGATTTCCATCCCGACGGGTGTGAAGCTATTCAACTGGCTGTTCACCATCTACCAGGGCCGTCTGCGCTTCACCAGCCAGGTGCTGTGGACGCTGGGCTTCATGGTGACCTTCGCCATCGGCGGCATGACCGGCGTACTGCTGGCCATCCCGGGTGCTGACTTCGTTCTGCACAACAGCCTGTTCGTGATCGCGCACTTCCACAACGTGATCATCGGCGGTGCGGTATTCGGTTACATCGCAGGTTTCGCGTTCTACTTCCCGAAAGCGTTCGGCTTCAAGCTGCACGAAGGCTGGGGTAAAGCAGCGTTCTGGTTCTGGATTTCGGGCTTCTTCGTCGCGTTCATGCCGCTCTATGCACTGGGCTTCATGGGCATGACCCGTCGTCTGAACGCCACCACCAACCCTGAGTGGGTACCGTACCTGTACGTTGCCATGTTCGGTGCGGTGATGATCGCTGTCGGTATCGCTTGCCAGCTGATCCAGCTGTACGTGTCGGTGCGTGACCGCAACAAGCCAGAGAACGTTTGCGATCACGGTGACCCGTGGAATGCACACACTCTGGAATGGTCGACCTCGTCGCCACCTCCGTTCTACAACTTTGCTGTGCTGCCTAAGGCTGACTGCATCGACCCGTTCACCGAAGCCAAGGAAAACGGTACTGCGTACCAGCGTCCGGCCAAGTACGAGCCGATCCACATGCCGAACAACACCGCTACCGGTGTGGTGATGGGCGCACTGTTGACCGTCTTCGGTTTCGCGATGATCTGGCACATCTGGTGGCTGGCGATCGCGAGCCTGGTAGGCACTGTCGTCTACTTCGTGATCCACGCTGCACGTGACGACCAGGGCTATATGGTTCCGGTTGAAACGATCGAGCGCATCGAAGCCGAGCAGCACAAGCGTCTGGTTGCGGCAGGGAAAATCCCGGCCGGTGCCACCCGTGTTGAAACCTCGTTGGAACAGGCTTAAACCATGTCGAATTTAGTGACCAATGTTGGACACGCCCATGGTGACCATGGGCACGATGACCATCACCACGACTCGGGCGAGATGACCGTATACGGTTTCTGGCTCTACCTGATGACCGACTGCATTCTGTTTGCGTCTATCTTCGCGGTGTACGCAGTACTGGTAAACAACGTAGCCGGTGGCCCAGCGGGCCACGACATCTTCGAACTGCCCTACGTGCTGGGCGAAACCGCTCTGCTGTTGTTCAGTTCGATCACCTACGGCTTCGCCATGCTGGCGTTGTACAAAGGCAAGAAGCAGGCGGTCCTGGGTTGGTTGTTCATGACCTTCCTGCTCGGCGCCGGCTTTATCGCCATGGAGATCAACGAGTTCCACCTGCTGATCTCCGAGGGCTTCGGTCCTAGCCGTTCGGGCTTCCTGTCGGCGTTCTTCACCCTGGTCGGTACCCACGGTCTGCACGTATCTGCGGGTCTGATCTGGATGGGCATCATGATGTACCAGGTCAACAAGCACGGCCTGACGGCGACCAACAAGACCCGTCTGAGCTGCCTGAGCCTGTTCTGGCACTTCCTGGACGTGGTGTGGATCTGCGTATTCACCGTTGTTTACCTGATGGGGACTCTGTAATGGCTAATGCACACTCCCATGACAGCCATGATGCTGGCCACGGCAGCGTAAAGTCGTACGCCATTGGCTTCATCCTGTCGGTGATCCTGACCGTCATCCCGTTCGGCCTGGTGATGTACCCGAGCCTGCCGAAGGCGACGACGCTGGCAATCGTTCTGTTGTTCGCAGTGATCCAGGTGATCGTTCACCTGTATTACTTCCTGCACCTGGACCGTTCCATCGCTCAGCGTAACAACGTGATCGCGTTTGTCTTCACGGCCATCGTGATCGTGCTGCTGGTTGGCCTGTCGCTGTGGATCATGTTCAGCATCCACACGTACATGATGGCGAAGTGAGGTAGACCCGATGTCGCTCAAGCACTTTATCCAAATCACCAAACCGGGGATCATTTTCGGTAACGTGCTTTCTGTGGCAGGCGGGTTCTTCCTGGCCTCGAAAGGGCATGTCGATCTGGCGGTGTTTCTGGCAGCCATGATCGGCACCTCCCTGGTAGTAGCCTCCGGTTGCGTGTTCAACAACTGCATCGACCGCGACATCGACCTGAAGATGGAACGCACTAAAAACCGGGTGCTGGTGCAGGGCTTGATCTCCCTGAAACTGGCCCTGGTCTACGCGACCATCCTTGGTGTTCTCGGCGTTGCGTTGTTGTACAAGGTTGCCAATCCGTTGGCCGCCCTGTTCGCGGTCATCGGCTTCGTCATCTACGTCGGCTTCTACAGCCTGTACCTCAAGCGCAAGTCGGTTCACGGCACGCTGGTGGGCAGTCTGTCGGGCGCCATGCCGCCAGTGATCGGTTACGTTGCCGTAACCAACAGCTTCGACATGGCCGCGCTGGTCCTGCTGGTGATGTTCAGCCTGTGGCAGATGCCGCATTCCTACGCCATCGCGATCTTCCGCTTCAACGATTACCTGGCCGCATCGATTCCGGTGCTGCCAGTGAAGCGCGGGATTAAAGTGGCGAAGAAGCACATCCTGCTCTACATCCTGGCGTTCCTCGTGGCGACCTTGATGCTGACCTTCAGCGGCTACGCCGGCATGAGCTACCTCGCTGTCGCCGCGGCCATGGGCATGTACTGGTTGTACATGGCCTGGACCGGCTACAAGGCAGTGGATGACACGGTCTGGGCACGCAAGCTGTTCGTGTTCTCGATCTTCACCATCACCGCGCTGAGCGTCATGATGTCCCTGGACTTCAAGGTGCCAAGCGAGCTGCTGCTGACGTACGCGCCGTAAGGTTTCCAGGCTTCAAGAAAAACCCCGCATATCGAGAGATGTGCGGGGTTTTTTGTTGCGCGGATTATGCTGATTTGATGTGCGGCCATTCGCGAGCAGGCTCGCTCCCACAGGGAATATGTGATCGACGCAGATCACATGTGGGAGCGAGCCTGCTCGCGAATCGCAACGTCACTGAATTTGCTGGGTTGCCGGTTGCAGACTTCCGGTAAACCCCCTAGATTTGGATCCAACCATAACGGTAATAGCGCCATGCCACTTCGCAGGGACACTGTTATTCATGCATCAATCGAGAGGCTGGGCGAAATGACTGAGAGGATGACCTGCGACGAGCGTTTTATTGCCCTGGCCCAAGAGCTGAACTATGACATTTATGGCGAGAACACCGCCGGCGGCAACTACGCGCCGCTGATCCGTCATCACGATGAGCTGTACATCAGCGGCATGGTGCCGCGCACCCATGGCAAGATTCAGTACCCCGGCCGCGTTGGCCTGGAGTTGACCCTAAAGGACGCGCAGGCCGCCGCCAGCATCAGTGCGATGCGCTGTCTGGCGTTGATTGTCGATGCGGTCGGTTCGCTGGACAAGATTCGGGCGTTGTTGCGGGTCACGGTGTACGTGAAGTCCACCCCGGACTTCGTTGACCTGAGCGAAGTGGCCAACGGTGCATCGGACGTGTTCAGCCACGTGCTCGGCGATGCCGGGCGGCACACGCGCACGACGGTCGGTGTGTATCAGTTGCCGAAGAACGCGGCGATTGAAGTCGACATGATTGTGGCATTGCACTCTGGCGCCTGAATCGCCCGAAAGCCACACAACAAAAAGCCCCGCCTGAATCTCAGGGCGGGGCTTTTTTGCAAGCGTTGCCGTATTACTGCGCGGCGATGCTATAGCCATCGAACGCGGTCTGCTGTTGCAGTGCGGTGATGATGTTCTTGCGGTTTACCGCCTGCTCAGTACCGGCGTTATCGACGAAGACTTCGCTTTCCAGCTCCGCTTCTTCGCCTTCACCGACGAAGGTGAAACCGAGGAATTCCAGTGCTTCACGGTCAACGTTCAAGCGCGAACGCGGTGTGCGCAGCGGCAGGGTCACGCTGCTGCCGTCCTTGCTGATGGTGAAGATCTCGACTTCTTTCTTCGCGCGGGCAGCCTTGCTCTTGCCACCGCTCGGGTTGCTGATCGCCTGATGCGTCTGGTTCAGCACTTTGAGCGCCAGGCCATAGACGATTTCCTGGAACGCCGGATCGTCCTTGAAGCTGGAGAGGATGCGGCCGATCGAGAACTTGCTGCTCAGGTCTTCAAGGGCGGCAATGTCCGCAGCCTCGGCGTCCTTCAACGCCTTGAGTTCGCCCATCAGTTCGTAGGCCTTGTCGTCATCGAAGCGGTCGTGTGCCTGGCGGATCGCGGCGCGCAGTTCGCGGATCTGGTCGCTTTCACGGGTCGACTGGAACGCGTCCAGGACCATCTCGCTGATGATTTTGGCTTGTGGCAGGTGTTGTGAAAGATTGATGGAGTTTTCGTATTCCGCTTTGGACGATTCGGTAACTACGGATTCAGCGGTGTTGAAATCGGACATTGAAATTTCACTACTTTTTTAACTTGAGTGGAGATGAGCAAGCACGGGGCTTTTTCAGGCCGACTAATTTAGGGGAGCGGGGCGGCGTTGTCACGGAGCAACGGGTCGGTGGTCGAGGTTTTTTCCCGCAAACTCATCAAGCGCCCAACGGCGGGCGCTGTGCCTGAAGCATTCGCAACAGCCAATAGAACTTCAGCGAGCGGGTGCCGATCAGTCCGCAGACAAATCCGGACGCGGTGGCCTTGAGCAACAACATGTCCGCAGCGGTGCTGCGTTCCGGGTACACGTCATCCTGATAGCCGAAGTAGTAGTTCACCGCAAAAAACAGCAGCAACAACACCAGCGCTTTCCAGGTACCCTGCACGATCAATCCGCTTTCCGGGTCGTCGAGCTTCACGCCCTTGCGGGAAAAAATCAGCCATGCCGACAGGGCGCCAAGTGTCAACGCGATCGACCAGCCGCCCAGCGTAAAACCGGGATCAACCGACAGGTTCAGCGAAAACAGCGACCAGACCAGCAGCGCCAATGGGGTCGACAGTAGCGAGAACCGGCTCTCGTGCTGAGGCTTGCGAGCCTTCAGGCCGTAATACATCAGGATCACAAAAACCACATAAACCCACAGCGGGGTGTTTTGCAAAATGGCGAGCATCGCGCAGCGTCCATGCTGGAAAGAGATGGGCGATCATAGCGGTTGTCAGAGCGCTTGACGGTTATTTCAAGCGAGGGCGCTCCATCGCAATCAGCGATGTTTCAAAGCCCAGGCTGGCAAAGAATGACTCGGCACCTTCACGGCCGGCGCGCAGCACCCAAGTGATGTCGGGGTTATCCCCCATGACGTGCTCAACCAATGCCCGACCAATGCCTTTGCGTCGCTGTTGACCGTCGACCACGACCATCGATAGGTAGCCGTTGGACAAGCCATCAGTGATGCCTCGCGCGAAGCCAATGATTTGCCCGTCTTGCAGCGCGATGGCCGTGCGCTGGGAGTTCTCGATCAGTTGCGCAAAGTGGCTGCTGGAGCCTGTTCGATGGCCCCAGCCATGTTGCCCAAGGAACAGACGCACGGGCTCCACTTCGGCGGGCAACAGATTACGTATGGTCAGGTTGGTGTTCATTTGCGGGTCGACTCCCTGTCGGTGGTCATTTGAGAGGTTGCTTGATAGCTGACGGGGTCAGGATCTGCCCCATGTTTTCATCGCGAAATCGACGAAGCGTCTCAGCTTGGGCAGCCGATAGCGATCCGGGGCGTACAACAGATGCAATGGCCGGCTGGGAGGCTGGAAGTCGGGAATGACCTTCACCAGTTTGCCCTCGCGCAGATCCTGCTCGACCAGCGCATCGGGCAGCATGACGATGCCCATGCCGGTGCGCGCCGCCTGATGCAAGCCGGCGGAGCTGTTGATCAGCATCGGGCCACTGACGTCGACCAGGATTTCTCCGGCCGGGCTACTCAGGCGCCAGCGCTTCTCCACCGATTGCCAGTCGTCCCCGGCAGGATAGGCGAACGACAGGCAGTCGTGTTGTTGCAAGTCTTCCGGCGTTTGCGGCATGCCGCGTCGGGCCACATAGTCCGCTGAAGCGCACACGGTCAGGGTGTAATCGATCAAGGGGCGGGCGATCAGGTTCGATTGCTCGAAATGGCCCAGACGAAACGCCACATCGAGGCCACTCTCCAGTAGATCCGGACGGCTGTTGGTCAGCACCACGTCCATTTTGACCTGCGGGTATTGCAGGGAAAACTCGCTGAGCGCAGGCGCCAGGCGTTCGACGCCGAAGGTCAGTGGCGCAGTGAGGCGCAGCAGGCCGCGCGGCTCATCAAGGGCCTGCTCGGCGAGACGCTCGGAGTCCGCCACCAGCCCCAACACATCCAGACAACGCTGGTAGTAAACGCTGCCGAATTCGGTGAGGCGTTGGCGTCGGGTCGTGCGTTGCAACAATTGCACGCCCAAGCGTTGCTCCAGTGCGCGCAGGTGATTGCCGACCATGGTCGTCGACATGTCGCACTGCAACGCGGCCGCCGTCATGCTCCCCGCTTCGACGACTTTGACGTAGACGCTCATCGACTGGAACAGATCCATTATCAAGCTCTGCTTATAAATGATTGAAGTTTTGCCGAGTTTATCCAGTTCTGGTGGCTAACCATACTGCAAACACACCGACCTTCACTGGAGTTTGAAGTCATGACCGCCGCCCTGATGAACACCTACCAACCACTGGCCCTGAGTTTCACTAAAGGGCTGGGCACCCGACTGTGGGATCAGGCCGGCCGCGAGTATCTGGATGCGGTCGCTGGTGTGGCGGTGACCAATGTCGGCCACTCGCACCCACGGATCGTTTCGGCGATCAGCGAGCAGGCTGGATTACTCCTGCACACCTCCAACCTGTACAGCATCGACTGGCAGCAACAGTTGGCAAAGCGGCTGACCGAGTTGTCGGGAATGGATCGGGCGTTCTTCAATAACTCCGGCGCCGAGGCCAACGAGACGGCGTTGAAACTCGCGCGGCTGTACGGCTGGCGCAAAGGCATAGAGCAGCCGCTGGTGGTGGTGATGGCCAACGCTTTCCATGGCCGCACGCTCGGCACACTGTCTGCCAGCGATGGCCCGGCGGTACGCCTGGGGTTCAGTGAACTGCCGGGGGATTTCGTCAAAGTGCCGTTCGGCGATCTCGCAGCGCTGGAGAACATTCAGCGCAAGCACGGCGAGCGCATCGTGGCGATTCTGGTCGAGCCGATTCAGGGCGAAAGCGGCGTGCAACTCGCACCGCCCGGTTACCTGAAAGCCCTGCGCGACCTTTGCAATCGCCACGCCTGGCTGCTGATGCTCGATGAAATCCAGACAGGTATCGGCCGCACCGGTCAGTGGTTTGCGTTTCAGCATGAGGGTATCGTCCCGGACGTCATGACGCTGGCCAAAGGACTCGGCAACGGTGTGCCGATCGGCGCTTGTCTGGCGCGGGGCAGGGCGGCAGAGCTGTTCACCCCCGGCAGTCATGGCAGCACGTTTGGCGGTAATCCGCTGGCTTGCCGGGTCGGCTGTACGGTGCTGGATATCATTGAAGAACAAGGCTTGCTGGACAATGCGCGGGTGCAGGGTGAGCGCTTGCTGGCCCGGTTACACGCAGAGCTGACGGATAACCCGAATGTGCTGGCGATTCGCGGTCAGGGTTTGATGATCGGCATCGAGCTCAAGCAGCCCATTCGCGATCTGACGCTGATTGCGGCGCGAGATCATGGGCTGCTGATCAACGTCACGCGCGGCAAGACGATACGGCTACTGCCGCCGCTGACGATTGATGAGCGGGAGGTGGAGATGATTGTCAGGGGTGTGGGGCGGGCAGTGACTGCGCACTAATGGCTACTCGATAACCCCTGTGGGAGCGAGCCTGCTCGCGATAGCGTAGCGTCAGACGATATTCATTTTGAAGGGTCAATCGCAATCGCGAGCAGGCTCGCTCCCACAGGGGAAAAGTGCGTCGCGCTAATCAGGATACTCCGACAAATCCGGCGCCAGCATCCGCGTCTTCGTCGCGCCATTGGCGTTGTGCTGAATGATCTCTCGCGGCTGTCCCTGCTCATTGAAAAAAACTTGGCCGATCCCTGCCGAATTCCACAACCGTTCACCGGCTTCAGCATGTTCCGGCGTATACGGCACGATGCGCATGCGTCGGCGTTTGGTCAGCCAGTTCAGGGGCGAGCGTGGCGAGTAGAGCCAGCGGTTAAGGCGGTCGAACCACTCCAATAGTGCCGGCGGAAACTCGTTCTTGATGCCGCTGCTGGTGATCTGCCAGATTCGCGGGCCGGCCTTGCGGTGCCTTATCAGCACTTCGTAGACGAAGGAATAATGCACATCGCCGGACAGCACCACGTAGTTACCCGGTGTGCGCGAGTGTCTGAAAATATTCAGGATCACCTGTGCAGCCCCCCGATGAGCCATCCAGTTTTCCGCATCGACCAGCAGTGGATAACCGCACCAACTGAAGACTTTTTGCACGCTTTCAATCAGCTTCACGCCGAAGATCGGCGCGGGCGAAACGATGATCGCCGAGGGGTGATCGAGCAGTTCCTGTTGCAGTTCGGTCAACGCCTCCCAGTCGAGCAGGCCCGACGGTTGCTTGAGCGTCATTTCGCTGCGCCAGCGCCGGGTACGGGTGTCGAGCACCACCAGTGCGGGATGGGTTGGCAGCACGAAATGCCAGTTCTGAAAGCGCAGCAGATCATCGATCAGCGCGTCCTGCACCGGGCTGTCGAGGTAATGGTCATCGCCGCTGGCGCTCAGGCCTCGGGTTTTCTCCAGTACTTCGTTGAAGGCATCCGGGTTGTTGCCCCAGCCCTGACAGAGCATGTAAGCGATCAACGCATTGCCGATGATGCGCTTGGAGAACGGATGGCCGTAGGCTGTTTCCTCCCACTGCGCCGAGAGATTCCAGTCGTCGGTGATGTCGTGATCATCAAAAATCATCAGACTCGGCAGATGCGCCAACGCTCGGGCGACGTTGCCCAAACCGGCCTTGAAGCCATCGATACGCGTCTGTTCGAGGGCATAGCGCTTGAGTCTTTCTGGCGTCAGCGCAGGCGCTGTCGGATTGATCAGCGTCCACGCAACCGGTGACCACACCAGCAAGTACATCGCCATGACTTCGGCGAAGGTCACCAGATGATTGTCGGCACTGCTGCTGGTGAAAATCGGCTTACGCGCGCCGCCGAAAAATCGCTCACGCAAGGTCTCGTTGCTCTCCAGCGCCGGTAACAAATCCGCACGGTGGTAGTAGCTTGCCGAGTGCTCGTAAAGCTTGGCGCTGTCGCTGACCACGGCGCCTTCGAGGTGTTCGTCGAACAGGCCGAGGCGCTTGATCAAGGCATGAATCGCCCGCAGCGTCGGCCCGGCAACATCATCGGCATAGACCTGATCGCCGCTCATCATCAACAGAGCAGGGCGTTGCTGCGGATCGGTTTCGGCGGCCAACAGTTGATCGACACAGAGCAAACCGTCCGCCGCCGGGTGATGCGGCTTGCGGCAGGAACCGTGGAGCAACTGATCGATCTGCGAGCGCACGACGAAGTTCGGGCAAGTGGCGTTGCCATACACCAGATGCGGCGCCCAATCGGCGATCCGCTCCTGGCCGTCGATCAGCAGGTCATAGTCGATAACGGTGTCGAAGGGCAGGGCGCTGTCGAGGCGGACATCAATGAGGTGCACGAAGGCTCGACTGCCTACGGGGATAGCCGTGCATTTCTCGGCATCGAGGGCGATGTCTCCTACACCTTGCAGGCGCAAGGTCAGCGACAACGGACGCGTAGCGACCAGCCACATGACCATTCGCGTTGGTTCCAGCCGTCGCAGCAGCGGGCCGGCCAACACAGGTGGCAGCGCAATCAGGTCATCAGGTTTTGGAGACATCGAGGGCAAAGCTCAAGGCGCACAAGCCGGTGATGATAGCGCAGCCGGCGCCTTGAACGCTTAAGTGAGGCTTAAGAGTCGCGCTTTTTGAACTTCAGATCGAGCAGCCGCCACGCGGCCTTGTCAGTATCTTTACCGTCCACTTGTTGAACCGAGCAGTCGAAGCCGTAGCTGACAGTGTCGCCTAACATATTGAGAGCGCTGACGGTGCTGCTGATGGTATAGGTCTGATCCTTGAACCGTTGGCTGCTCGCGCTCTTGGCACTGGCAATCGCTGTCGACGCTGAAAAGCGCATGGCGCTCTTGATGAAGGGTTCGCAAATCATCAACGCCATCATGGATTTGTCCGCGTCCGGATGAGTGCCGGCCAATCGGCGCGAAGCGGTAAAGTCGTCATGCACGTTGTCTTTGAAGTCCTTCTCCAGCAGTGAAACGGGCAGGCGTTTGCTGTAGTTCGGCAGAAGGGCGGACTCGGGCGGAGAAGGCTCATTCTGTGGTGCGCTGGCGACGTAGGTCGCAAGGTTGTCGGACTGGGCGGGGGTGGATGCGATCACAGGTGTAGGCTGCATTGCCCGTTCTAACTCAGGCATGAGTGCCGCCGCAGCGCTCTCTGTCTCGCTGTTATATGTTTGCGCCGGTGCCGATGGAAACAACGACAACGTAATCGACAGCACGACCATTGCCACGATGAACCCGCCCGCTGCGCCAACGATGTTGCCGTAAAAAAGGTGCCAGCTGCCGCGATTCTTCACCACCCAGCGCCACATGAAACCCCAGGCCGCGACAAACGCCAGAAAACGCAGAAACTCCATTTGATCCTTTCCTTAAAACTTCAACAATCCGAAAACAGTGCCCGCCAATGTTGGGCCCTGAAGATGGGCGGCAAGATACCAAAATAGAAGCGCGGCGCTATCAAGAACCCGGGAAATAATTCACCGCCAGAAACATCAGTGCCGTCATACCGGCGGCGAAACCACACAGCGCGCCCAGCAACTGGCGCGCGACCGGATGCTCCGGTTGACGGCGATGGGCAACCCACATCCATACACCCGCCAGCACCGCGGCGCTATTCATGAACACCACCAGGCTGTGATTCAGGTTTGGCGTCGCCATCGTCGTGCCAATGACCCCGCCATAAATCAGCGTGAATACGATCCCGGTCACTACGCTACTTCCGGCGCCAGCAAGGTTGGCAAGTAACAAACTCCACTCACCCCGTTGCTTCACGACCCACATCCAGGTTCCGGCCATCACCAGCAAGCACAATAAAGCGTCCATCGATTCATTCCTGAGTGCGCGATAGCAGAGGCGGTTGGCGCGCCTCCAGCGAAAGTGGACGGCAAGATAGCAAAATAGTAGCGTCGCGCCACTGCCCTTATCCTCGTAACGGACTACACATGCCTGCAATCACCAAAACCTTGCGCGTGTTCTGTGCACTTACTCTGGGCTTTGCCCTGACCCCGGCATTCGCCGCCTGGCAAGAGCACCCGGAAAACAGCTGGAAGTATTACGCCGGCAACTGCCAGCAAGTGCAGGAAAAAATGGCCGGAGTCCAGAGCGGTCGAACCACTGCCTATGACGTGATGTTCGCGCTGGAAAGCAATCTGCGAACCATGAATGAACACCGCTCGAACCTGACGCCCGATCACTCGGGTTCCCGCGAATTCGCCCAATGCGAAAACCTCGCCGCCCAGGCCGAGGCGATGATCGCCCAAGGCAAAGCCGAGTTCGCCGCGAAAATGGAACGTGGCGTACAGGAGGGCCGGATCGCTCACCAGAACTCCCCCGCATACCAGCGTGCCCGTTCCCTCGGCTACAGCGACGTCGGCGACATTTCCTTCCTCAAACTGCACGAAGACACGGAAGGCGAAGCGCGCCTGAAAACCATGCTGATCACCGTCGACGAAGTCTGCGGCCAATACTTCCGCGCCACGCACTATGTGAAGCCGTATGTGATCTACACGGTCAGGCCTTCGGATGGCGGTTGCGGTGAGGTAAAGCGCGTGGCGATCATGGGCGGCCGAGCGGTGGAGAAGGGTGACTACATTGATGAGAAGGGCGAGTTTCAGTATTTGGGGTGGAAAAAGATCACCGCTGCGGATGGTTTCCCGACAGACATTCGGGTGCTGAAAGTCCGTCGTTAAGTTGCGCAAACACTTGGATGGTTTCTTGAATAAAAGGATGAGCAGATGATCGACTTCAACAACAAAGGCTTCTTCAAACTCAAGCAAAACGATGAGTACGCCGAACGCGTCACCGCCCTGTTGCTGGACGGGGAAGAAGTGATCGACTCCTACAAAGCCATGCGCGACGGCGTGGTGTTTACCAATAAACGCATCATCGCCGTCAACGTCCAGGGCATCACTGGCAGCAAGAAGGATTTCACCTCGCTGCCGTATAAAAACATCGTCGCGTACTCCGTGGAAACGTCGGGGACGTTTGATCTGGACTCGGAACTGGAGATTTACTTCTCATCGCTGGGGAAGGTGAAATTCGAATTCACCGGCAAGACATCAATGGTGGAGATTTCCAAGTACATCTCCAGGCATCTGCTGTAAGGGCACAAATCACAGGATGTCTTTCAAGTAACCCTTGAGCGCGAGGAGCGGCTGATCAAGCTGCTCCAGCGATTGCGCCTGGCTGAAATCGGCCGAGAGCTTGTGCAGTTCGCGTCCCAGTGGCTTCTCGATACCCCCCAAGGCGTCCATCGCCAATCCGAGGCACTCATTCATCTTGAACTGAATGGTCTCGACATCCCCGCGCCGCACCAGCAGTTCGAAAATGTCCTTCTGGTAATCCCCCATAACCATGTCGTCCCGCAGAATCGGGCTCAGGCCTTCTTCCTCATAAGCGAGTTTGAGGGAGAAGAGGGCGACGGTTTCCAGTGACGTTTCCATGGTGTGCCTTCAGCGACGTCCTTCAGAGTAAGTGTCGAAAACGCAGATGCAACCTGAGCGAGAGGCACAAGGCGGCGGGCTGCTTTCAGATGGGCGTGATTATACGGAGAGGGATCAACAAGTGCAGCCCAAGGCAAGACCGGGCACGCGGAAGCCGATCAATGACCCTTGTTCCGGGATTGACCGCCATTTCCATTGGCAGGCCGGCGAGTATTATGGTGAGCAGTCACCACATCGACGTTAACTCTTGGATACGAGCGGGGAGACGACCATGGAATACGACGACAAACTGATGGAAGACGCTGTGCTTGCCCTGCTGGCAGCCCTTAGTTCCGACAAAGGCAATGCTTGGAAAGGCTTCGACTTCGAAATCATGAACCGACTGCATGAACAGGGTTTCATCAGTAACCCGGTGAACAAGAACAAGTCGGTCTGGCTGACGCAGGAGGGCATGGAGCGGGGTCGGAAGATTGCGGAGCGGTTGTTTGGAGGGAGTGCTCAAGCTGAGCCTGCGTCCGGTTCCGATGCTTGAGTTCCTGCTATGCCGACTGTAGCGGGAAGACTGGTGACGGACTCGCTGGATGAGGAGCTGGAGGAGTTTTCCCATTGGGACATTTTCTGACTAAACCACAACTGACAATCGTCAGGGCCGCACTGTCCGAACCGTTCAACCATTTCCCCACTGATTACGATTACATCGCACGCCAGCTCAAAGGCGTCGATCCAGCGGTGCTCTACGAGATCTTCTATTCAGAAGTAGCGCCAGTGTGCTTTACGAACATTGCGGCGGTCTTGCCCACTGTCTGGACAGGTTTTGACCCTGACTGGCTCAGGGCCGAGATAGAGGAAAGGCTCGCGGCGCGGCAGCGTAACTGGTTTCGCAGGCAGTTCGACAAGTTGCTGGTCCGTTGGCTGAAATACACCTATGACTTCATGTGGGAGGAGATCGCCAGCAGGCTTTGAACCTGTGGTTAGGGTTTTGGAATTCTTCGCTTTTAGCGATCAACACTTAACCGCCCGACCGGTACGATCGCGGGTGAGCTGGTGGCCATCGAGTGAAGAGGGGCGGGGCTTTATTGCAGACTGAACGAGCCCCATGAAAGACAGGACACCGTTTCCCCCTTACGATAAGGGATAGGCAAACGGTTATGTTTATGACTAATAGCAACGATAAGAGTGGTGAGCTTTTGGGCCAGGAGCGGCGTCGTCG